>JASBUM010000161.1 GCA_030147905.1 Acidimangrovimonas sp. | reverse complement strand
CTGGGGAAGGCGGCGAAGACCCTGGGCAGCGCGCCCAGCCAGAACCCCGAGGCCAGAAGATGCACCGCCGCATTGATACGCTGGCCGCTTCCCGCCCAACCGCCATGCATCGCCGCATGGCCGGTGAGCGCAAGGCTCCCGAGTACAAGGCCAGCCGCCCATATCTCGGCCTGACCCAGCCAAGATGCGATACCGAGCGCTATCACCAATACGCCATGCACCGACCAGGCCGTGCCGAAATCGGTTTCACGCAGGAGTTCCGAAATCGTCGTCGGGTCGATGGCCTGGGCCCATCCGCCGCCGGCGATCCCGGCCTCGAGCGCGAGCCAGGACAAGGTGGTGAGCGCCACCAGCGCCCACAGCGCTGCACGAAAGCGCGGGCGGCCGCCATAGACCGCACCACCCCATAGAAGCATGGCCGCGCCGAAATGGAAGAAGCGGCTCAGGACCAGTAATTGTGCCATGTCTATTTCACGGTGAATTCATAGCTGCCCTGGCTATGGTGTCCATCGGCGGACAGCGCATGCCACGCGACATGGTAGAGCCCTGCGCCAAGATCACGGGCAACGGGGATATCCAGTGTTCTTCCCCCATCCGCCGATTTGGCCCGGCCAAGCTTCGCCGCCTGCCCCTGCGGGCCCGTTACCTTGGCTCCGGAAAAGCTTGGTGCGACCTTCTCGCTGAAGTGCAACACCAGGACCTTGGGCGTTGTGACCGCGACCCCGGCCGCCGGGGTTTCGGAAATCAGTTCGGCATGCGCAAATGCGGCCCCTGCGCTCAGGCACAGGGCCGCTGCCACGAACAGCGTCGCTTTCATCGAAGTTTCCTATGTGGAAGGGCTTTTTCCGGCGGAAACACTATCGCCGCCAAGGCGAAAATCAATATTGAAATAAGAATGATTCCATATCTTTCGGTAACGACGTCGCGATGGTTTCGTACCCGTCTCGGACCAAGCGGATGCAGCCATCTTCAGGCGGACCGATGGCCCCTCCCCGGCCGATGAATCCAGCCTTGGGCACACAGGCGCGTCGGGCTCGTCGCCCGCCTTCCGCCGGCTGATCCACCGACCGAAGGCGCCGGCCGATCGTCATGCAGCACTGCAGGTAAGGCTTCGGCGGCGACATGCGCCGGCCTCCGGCAAGGATATTCGGACATGAAGGATTGGCCCGATCACCGGACCGCCGGCACCACCGCTCGAATCAGTTCGGGAAGGCTTTCGTCCGGCGCCCGGATCGGGCAGGCTCGGTTCGGCGCCGGGTCGGCAGCGCGCCGTGCCGGTCTGGAGATCGGTCCACCCGGGACCTCGGCCCGGTCAGGGATCGGGCGGCGCTACCGGCGCAAGATCAGGGCAGCAGCGGGAGGAAGTCCATGACGAAGGAATTGTGGCAACTGGGCGTGGGCGAAATCGGCGCCGGGCTGCGTCGCGGCAGCTTCAGCGCGCGTGAGGTCTGCGAGGCGAGCCTGGCGCGGATCGAGTCGGTCAACCCCGCGATCAACGCGATCGTGGCACGCGACGACGAAGGCGCCCTGCGGGCGGCAAAGGCGGTGGACGCGGCGCTTGCCTGCGGGATCGACCCCGGACCGCTGGCGGGTGTGCCGGTCACGATCAAGGTCAACGTGGACCAGAAGGGCGCCGCCACCACCAACGGCCTGCGCCTTCAGAAGGATCTGATTGCAACAAGCGACAGCCCGGTGGTGGCCAACCTGCGGCGCGCCGGCGCGATCGTGGTCGGGCGGACCAACACACCGGCCTTTTCGTTGCGCTGGTTCACGCGCAACGCGCTGCATGGCGCGACCCGCAATCCGCGCAACCCGGCTCTGACGCCCGGGGGCTCCTCGGGCGGGGCGGGCGCGGCGGTGGCTGCAGGGCTTTGCACCGTCGGGCACGGCACCGATATCGCCGGGTCCATCCGTTACCCCGCCTATGCCTGCGGCGTCCACGGGCTCCGCCCCTCGCTCGGCCGGGTGCCCGCCCACAATGCCACCGGAGCCGACCGCATGATCGGCGCACAACTGATGGCGGTGAGCGGCCCGCTCGCACGCCGGGTCGACGATCTTCGCCAGGCATTTGCCATCATGGCCCGTCCGGACCCGCGCGATCCCTGGTCGAACCCCGCCCCGCTGGCCGGCCCCGCCATGCCCCGCCGGATCGCGTTCTGCCCGGCACCCGAAGGGCTCGCGGTCGCCCGATCGGTGCGCGCGGCGCTGGATTCGGCCGCGCTGAAGTTCGCCGATGCCGGCTGGGCGATCGAGGAAGTCGCCCCGCCACCCTTGCGCGAGGCGCAGAGGCTGCAACTGCGCCTGTGGCTTGCGGAGATGCGCCACGGCGCCGCCGATGCCGTCACCCGCGAGGGAGACCCCGATGCCCTGTTCGTCCACGAACAGCTTCAGCGCATCAGCCCGCCGATCGATCTTGCGACCATGATGCAGACGCTTCAGGACCGCGCCCGGCTCTGCCGTGAATGGTACGGCTTTCTCGCGCGCTTCCCGCTCATGCTGTGCCCGGTCTCCGCCGAACCGCCGTTCGAAGATCATCTCGACGTCACCTCGCCCGCCGCCTTCGATCAGGTGATCGAGGCCCAGTTGCTGCAGATCGCGCTGCCGTTCATGGGCCTGCCGGGGCTGACCGTCACCACCGATCTTTCCGGCGCCACCCCGATGGGCGTGCAACTGGTCGCCGCCCCCTACCGCGAGGATCTTCTGCTCGACGCCGGCGCGGTGATCGAGGCACCCTGCCCGCCGGCCACGCCGGCCCCGGACTGAAGCCCGGCGCCCATCGCGAACCCGCGC
>JASBUM010000158.1 GCA_030147905.1 Acidimangrovimonas sp. | reverse complement strand
GGATCGATCGTGTAGCGCAGGTTGGTCCACATCTGCAAAGGCAGCGTCTTCTGCGCCGGCCCGGCGATGAACAGCACGATCACCACCTCGTCGAAGGAGGTCATGAAGGCGAAAAGCGCCCCCGAGATGATCCCCGGCAGGACCAGCGGCATCGTCACGCGGAAGAACGCGAGCCGCGGCGAGGCGCCGAGGCTGAGCGCCGCGCGCTGATACTGCGGATCGAGGTTGTCGATCGTGGCGCTCACCGTGATGACCACGAAGGGCGATCCTAGGATCGCATGGGCGATGATGATCCCGACGTAGCTGTCGATCAGGTGCAGATAGGAGAAGTAGAAGAACAACGCCATCGCGGTGATGATCAGCGGCACGATCATCGGCAGGATCAGGATGGAGGTGACCAGCCCGCGCATCGGCATGTGCGGCCGTGTCAGCCCCAGCGCCGCCAGCGTGCCCAGCACCGTCGCCAGCAGGGCGGCGACCGGCGCGATGATGAAGCTGTTCTTCAGCGCGCTGGTCCATGCCGGATCGGTGAAGAACTTGGTGTACCACTGGCTGGAGAACGCCTGCGGATTCAGCGTCAGCATCCCGCGCGTGAAGGTGAAATAGGGCGAGGCGTTGAACGACAGCGGGATGATGACGATCAGCGGCACCACCAGGAAGATCAGCACCACGATCCCGTAGAAGCGGAACACGTAGTGCCAGCCGCGCTCGGCCGGGTTGAGATAGGCGGGAAGTTTCGGTCGTGCTTTGCGGCTCATCGGATCGACACCTTTCCCGCCCCGGCGATCGCGCTGTAGGCCGCGAAGAGGATCAGCGTCACCGTCGTGAGGATGGTTCCCAGCGCGGCAGCGAGCCCCCAGTTGAGCGATTGCTGCACGTTGTAGGCGATGCGGTTGCTGATGAACTGGCCGTTCTGTCCGCCCACCAGTTCGGGGGTGATGTAATAGCCGATCGACAGGATGAAGACCAGCAGCGCCCCGGCGCCCACGCCCGGCAGCGTCAGCGGGAAGAAGACCCGCCAGAAGGCGCGCCACGGATGCGAGCCCAGCGAGACCGCCGCGCGGACGTAATGGCCCGGGATCCCGCGCATGACGCTATAGAGCGGCAGCACCATGAAGGGCAGCAGCACCTGCGTCATCACGATCACGGTTCCCAGCCCGTTGTTGATCAGCTGCGGCCGATGGGCGGGCGAGACCGCTCCCGATGCCACCAGCAGCGAATTGACCACCCCGTGCGATTGCAACAGCACGATCCATGCGGTGATGCGCACCAGAAGCGATGTCCAGAACGGCAAGAGCACCGCGATCATCATCAGGTTGGCCCGGCCCTCGGGCATGCGCGAGATCCAGTAGGCCAGCGGATAGCCCAGCGCCAGCGTGAGCAGGGTGATGAGCGTGCTCATCCACGCCGTACGTATGAACAGCGGAATGTAGATCCGGGCATAGCTCGGCACGCGCTCAATCGCGCCGCTGGGGCCGTATTGCATGTCGAGCGCGGCGATGTAGAAATCGGCCGTGATCGGCGCGCTTTCACGCTTGAGCAGTCGCCAGACCGGCATCTTTCCCCATGCGGGGTCGATCCCGATCAGCGCATCCTTCCACGAGGCCGGCGCGGTTTTCAGCCGCGAGGCGCGGAAGGTCGTCTTGTTGATCAGGCCGAAGGCACCGGGCATTTCCTCGTTCAGCCGCTTGGCGATCTTGCCGAAGCTGCGGTCCTTGCGCGCGGCGCTCAGGTCCTGTGCGACGGCGGCATAGGCGGCTTCGGGCGGCAGGGCCTTGGCGTTCCAGTCCGACAGCGCCTGCACGGTTTTCGGCATGTGGGTGCCCATCACCGGATTGGCGATGCTCAGCCACAGCATGCCGGCGAGGGGGATCAGAAAGAGCACGCCGACGAAGGCCAACAGCGGCGCCGTCAGCATGAAGGCATGCCGGCGCTGGCGTCGTTCGGTGCGGCGCAACGAGGCCTTGAGCGCCGCAGACCCCGTCACCAGCGGTGACGAGGCCCCGGCGTCGGCCGTTCCTTGGGGAGACGAGGCCATGGACGCGCCTTAGCTTGCCAGCCAGGCCGAGAAGCGCTGGTCCAGCTGCGGGCCGTAGTTCGACCAGAACTCCACGCTTTTCGGAATGGCGACCTTGAGATGCTCGGGCGAGGTCGGCATGTAGGGCATCATCTTGATCTTGTCGTTCTTGTAGTAGGTCAGATCGGCCATCTGCTTGAACGACGACATCCGCGCCGGCGAATAGGCGATGTAGCGCGCCTGTTCGATCAGGCTCTTGGTCGAGGTCGAGAAGCGCAGGAAGCGCTTGGCCTCTTCCAGCCGGTCCTTGGGCAGGCTCGCCGGGATGACCCAGCCGTCCCATTCGTAGAGGCCGCCGTCCCAGATGAAGTCGAAGGGCTGGTTGTCTGCGGCGATCGCGTTGAAGATCCGCCCGTTATAGGCCGAGGCGATGACGGCCTCTTTCTGCGCCAGCATCTGCGGCGGCTGGGCGCCCTGGCTCCACCAGATCGCATGCGGCTTGAGCGTGTCGAGCTTCTTGAACGCACGGGCGACGCCGGCGTCGGTCTTCAGCTCGTCATAGATCTTGTCGATTGCGACGCCGTCGGCATAGAGCGCCCATTCGAGGTTGCCGGCCGGGATCTTCTGCAATCCGCGCTTGCCGGGGAACTTCTTGACGTCGAAGACATCGGCGATGGTCTTCGGGGCCTCGCCCTTGCCGAAGGCGTCCTTGTTGTAGCCGAACAGCGTGCTGTAGGAGATGGTCGAGACAAAGCCGCCCTTCTTCCCGTCACCGCTGAGCGATCCCTTGACGAAATCCTCGCTGGCGGGGGTGCCGTCGGGGGCCTTGTCGAGGTCCTTGTCGAAGTCGATCTCGTAGAGCAGGCCCTGATCGTACAGACGGAAGGCCGGCGATTGCAGCATGTCGACGATGTCCCAGCTGACGTTGCCGCTGGTTTCCTGCGCCGTCACGATCGCCGGGCCGTTGCCCGATTTCTCGATGTTGTTGAAATCAACGCCGTATTTCTTGGTATAGGGCTTTTCGTAGGCGTTGATCTGGCTCATCTGGTAGGCGCCGCCCCAGGACGTCAGATTGAGCGTCTTGACGGCCGCGCTGGCCCGGCGCGCGCCCATCAGCGAGCCGATCGCCGAAAGCGACACAAGCCCTGCCGTCGATGCCCCCAGCGCCAGCAAGTCGCGGCGCGAAACGGGCAGCGCGGGGTTGTCGTCGGAGTTGGAATGTCTGGTCATGATGGTCTCCTCTGTTGGCGCGGCTTGCGCCTGGGTTGCATCGCGATCCGCGGGAAATTTATGATTGGCCCGCCGGACCTCCCCGTCCGGTTTCATTTTCTTCTTCTTCGATGCGGGGGCGAACATGCTGCGCCGGGCGGCGCGGAGTCAAGGATGGCCGTGGGCGCTCTCGAACGCGTGAACTCTTGCGCGGAAAACCGCTCACGCCGGGCGATTCTCCACCCTGCGCGGCCGGCCGGCAAGCGCGGCGAGGGCGGTCATTCCCACTCGATCGTGCCCGGCGGTTTCGACGTGATGTCGTAGGTCACACGATTGATTCCCTTGACCTCGTTGATGATCCGCGTCGCCGTCTCGCCAAGGAAGTCGTGGCTGAACGGATAGTAATCGGCGGTCATGCCGTCGACGCTGGTCACCGCGCGCAGGGCGCAGGCGTAATCATAGGTGCGCCCGTCGCCCATCACCCCGACCGTGCGCACCGGCAGGAGGGCGACGAAGGCCTGCCAGATCTGGTCGTAAAGACCGTGGCGGCGGATCTGGTCGATGAACACCGCGTCGGCGCGGCGCAGGATCGCCAGCTTCTCGGGTGTGATCGCGCCCGGGCAACGGATGGCGAGGCCGGGGCCCGGGAAAGGGTGGCGGCCGATGAACGACGCGGGCAGGCCCAGTTCGTGCCCCAGCGCGCGGACCTCGTCCTTGAACAGCTCGCGCAGCGGCTCGAGCAGCTTCAACCCCATCTTCTCGGGCAGGCCGCCGACATTGTGGTGGCTCTTGATCGTCACCGAGGGCCCGCCCGAGAAGGATACGCTCTCGATCACGTCGGGATAAAGCGTGCCCTGGGCCAGGAATTCCGCCCCCTCGATGCGCGCGGCATGTTCCTGGAAGACGTCGATGAAAAGCCGCCCGATCGTCTTTCGCTTGATCTCGGGATCGCTGACACCATCGAGCGCGCCAAGAAAGCGCGCACTCTCGTCGGCATGGATCAGCGGAATGTTGTAATGGTCGCGGAACATCGAGACGACCTCGGCCGCCTCGTTCTGGCGCAAGAGCCCATGATCGACGAAGATGCAGGTCAGCTGGTCGCCGATCGCCTCGTGGATGAGCACCGCCGCAACCGAGCTGTCGACACCGCCCGACAGCCCGCAGATGACCCTTTTGTCACCCACCTGCTCGCGGATCTGCCGGATCGCCTCGTCGCGATAGGCATCCATCGTCCAGTCGCCGGTGAGACCGGCGATGCGCACGAAATTCTCGTAAAGCGTGCGGCCGTTGGGCGTGTGGTGCACCTCGGGGTGGAACTGCACGGCGTAGAAGTGGCGCGCCGGATCGGCGGTGATCGCGAAGGGCGCGCCGGGCGAGGTGCCGCAGACCTCGAACCCCGGGGCCAGCTTCGAGACATGATCGCCATGGCTCATCCAGACCTGTTCGCGCCCGGTGCCGTCCATGAACCAGCCGTTGAGCAGATCGATGCGGGGCTCGGCGGGGGTGACATAGGCGCGGCCGAATTCGGCGGTGTGGCTTTGGCCGGCTTCCACCACCCCGCCCAGATCCTGCATCATCACCTGCTGGCCGTAGCAGATGCCCAGGATCGGCACGCCCATCTCATACGCCTCCTGCGGCGGCCGTGGGCTGCCTTCGCGGGTCACGCTGTCGGGCCCGCCCGAGAAGATGATCGCGCGCGGGGAGAAATCCTTCAGAAAGGCAGCGGTGACGTTCTGGTAGGGGTGGATCTCGCAATAGACGTTCAGCTCGCGCAGCCGCCGCGCGATAAGCTGCGTCACCTGGCTGCCGAAATCGATGATGAGAAGGCGGTCATGCTGGGTCATGGGCGCAGTTAAAGCGACCGGCGGTCGTGCGCAAGGGCTATGGTGGGCCCATCCTTCTTTCGGGCGAAATACCGTCGGGGGTGCGGGGGCAGACAGCCCCCGCGGTACCATCGTCTCCCGCCCGCGCCCGCTTGCATGGTCGTCCGGCCGATTTTGGCGGCCCTTCCTGGCCGGTGCTTTCGTGCGACTGCCCGTCCCGCGGTCGGGGGGCTTGCAAGGGGGGGCGCTGCCCCCGTCGCCCTTCGGGCGCCTCCCCCGCGGTATTTCTCTCCCGAAAGAAGGAGCCGGAGCCGGCCTTTGCTTGGACAGGGGCGTCATGCGTGAGGCCGCCCGAGGCGGTACTGAAGGGCGGCGATGTCGGTTTTCATTCTCAGATGACGCAATCCGGAGATGGTCGCGCCACGGAACCGATAAAAGGGGCGCATCGCATTGGCGCCCCGCCGGGGCAGGCCGGAGGACAGGACATGAGTGAAGCGGCAACAGGACGGCGCGCGCGCGGCGGCGGCGCGGCCCGGCGCGCGGAGCGCACCGCGATCAGTTTCGAGACCGCGCGCTTCATCGAGCGTCGGATTCCCAATTTCGAGGTGCTCGACGAAGAGGCGCTGACGACGATCGAGGACAATGCCGAACGCCTGCTTGAGGAGATCGGTGTCAACTTCGTCGAGAACCCGGCCGCGCTGGAGCGGTGGCGCGAGGCAGGCGCGGACGTGCGCGGCGAGCGGGTACGCCTGCCGCGCGGGCTGGCGCGCAGATTGTGCGCGACCGCGCCCGCGCAATTCACCCAGCACGCGCGCAACCCGGACCGCTCGGTCGAGATCGGCGGGCGCAACCTGGTGCTCGCACCGGTCTATGGCCCGCCCTTCGTGCGCGACGCCGTCGGTGGCCGGCGTTACGCGACGATCGAGGATTTCCGCAACTTCGTGAAGCTCGGCTACATGTCGAAATGGCTTCATCATTCGGGCGGCACGGTTTGCGAGCCCACCGATATCGCGGTGAACAAGCGCCACCTCGACATGCTGCTTGCGCATATGACGTTGTCGGACAAGCCCTACATGGGCTCGGTCACCGAACCGGTGCGGGCCACCGATTCGGTTGCCATGTCGAAGATCCTGTTCGGCGACGATTTCGTCGATTCCAATACCGTGATGACCTCGCTCATCAACATCAACTCGCCGCTCACCTTCGATGCGACGATGATGGGCGCGCTCGAGGTCTATGCAGCCGCCAACCAGGCATCGATCATCTCGCCCTTCATCGTGGG
>JASBUM010000153.1 GCA_030147905.1 Acidimangrovimonas sp. | reverse complement strand
CGTTTCGGGGATGAACAGCGCGGCGGAATTCGAGCCCCGGAACTGGAAGGCGCGCGCCCAGTAGCGTTCCTCGGCGCGGTTCCAGCCGCCGAAGACGAAGAGGATCGTGACCAGCAGAACCATGCTGACCGCGGACCAGTTCAGAAAGCCCCCCGCGGCCTCGTCGTCGAGCGGGCCAAGGCCGATCACCGCGGCCCCGCCGCCATAGGCGGCATAGAGCACCATCGGCTTCAAGGTCATCGCCACGCCAAAGAGGATCTGCGACAGGATCGTGGCGACCAGCATCATCATCCGGTGACCATGGGCCATCGCGCGGGGCGGATCGCGCTCGTCGAAGAGGGCCGCGAAGAAGAGCAGCCCGCTTGCCCCCATGAGCAGACACAGCGCATAGGCCGCCACGCGGCTGCGGACGATGAAATCCTGCACCGGGGGCAATTGCGACAGGTAGAAAAGCGCTATGACCAGAACGGCCAGCGCCAGGGGCCGGCCGAGAAGCCCGTCAAGCGCGCGTGCCGGCCGGCTTCGGCGCGCGGAGCGCAGCGGTCCCGTCCGCCAGCCCGCCGGAAGCCCGGCATGGACAAGCCCCCAGGGCGCCGCGATGAACATGAGGAACGGCCCCACCACGCGCAGCCCTGCGATCTGTACCTGACGCAACAGGTAGGAATCGCCCGCAAGTACCGCCAGCGGCGAAACCAGCGCCAGCACCATGACGGCAAGCCCCGTCAGAAAGGCGATCGGGCGCCAGTCGGCCGGCGCCGCGTCGCGCCTGTAGGCCCGCGCGAGGCCCCGCAGGTAGGCCCAGCCGATCACGCCGCCCAAGCCCAGTGCGAGCGGATCGAGACGCCAGTCCAGAAGATGGGCCGCCAGCACCGTCGGCGCCGGCCCCGACGGGACCGCAGCCGCGGCAACGGTCGGAAGCAGCGCCGCGAGGACAAGCGCGCCCGGCATCGCGATGCGAATGACGCGCCGCGCCCCGTCGCTGGTGGCCACCCCCTCGGCGGCGGCCACGCCATCCGCGGTGGCCGCTGCGTCCGGGATGCGCGGTCCGTCCGGACGCCATGCGCCGCCCGCGCTGCCGGCCCCGCTCCGCCGCTGCGAAAAACCGCGCCTGCCGTCAGGGACCCTTCGCGCCGCGCATACCCCCGGGCCGCCGCCCCGGGCACGGGTCCCGCGCTCGCGCGATCGACACGCGCCGCATCCGCTGGTCATCGACATCCTCCGCCGGGCCATGGAGCCCCGATCAAGGCTAGCCAATCGCGGCCCCGCCGTTCAATGGCGAAATGTCGCAGCCAGGCGATCGCGCGGCCCGGTCCCCTGCCCGTGATCGCCGCGACGGCGTCCGCCGGGTCGGGGCGGGCGCGCGCGTGCCCGCCCCGGCGCGCGCCCGCCGGATCAGTCGATCCTGGGCAGAAGCGCCTCGATGCTGGCCTTGGCGTCGCCGTAATACATCCGGGTGTTCTCCTTGTAGAACAGCGGATTCTCGATGCCGGAATAGCCGGTACCCTGACCGCGCTTGAGCACGACCACCTGCTTGGCGCGCCACACTTCCAGAACCGGCATGCCGGCGATCGGCGAGTTGGGA
>JASBUM010000147.1 GCA_030147905.1 Acidimangrovimonas sp. | reverse complement strand
TGCATGACGAAGAAGGTCATGAACAGCGCCATCGCGCTGAGCACCATGTTGGGCGGCGTCTGGTTCAGCCCGAGGGCCGAGCGCAGCATGGAAAAGACGATGATGAAGCGGGTGAAGCTGGTCATCACCACCAGAAGCCCCGGCGCGATCGACAGCACCGTGAGCAACGCGATCAGCTGCAGGACCCGGCCGCTGAAGCTTGCCGATGCCGCCGATCCGGGCGCCGCATTGGCCAGACCCTGCGCCAGCCCGCCGAGGAAATCGCCCGCCTGCTGGGCCGCCGCCCCCGTGGGCCAGCCGAGGACCGCCAGTGCCGCGAGCGCCGCCGCCGCCCCGGGCAGCAGCCACCACCCCGCGCCGCCCGGGCCGGCTGCATCCGCGCCGGCCCGGGCATGGCCGGGGGCCGGAACCGGGCAGCGGGGGACGTCGGTGGGAATGGCTGCGGGCGGGTTCATGGGTGTTTCCGGTTTGCGGCGCGAAGCGGCGATGTGCGTCCCTGGCGGTGCCTAGCGGGCCGAGACGTAATCCTTGACGATCTCGGTCAGCGTGACGCCGATGCGGTTCTCGGCCACCTTGACCAGATCGCCCCGCGCCACCAGGCGATCGTTGATCATCACGTCGACCGGCTCGCCGATCTTCTTGTCCAGTTCGATCACCGAGCCGCGGCTGAGATTGAGAAGCTGGGCGATCGGCATGCGGCTCTGTCCCAGCACGATCTGGACGTTGAGCCCGACATTGAGCATGGCGTTGATGTTCTGCCCGGTCTCTCCGGTCTTCTGCAACGCGCGCTGTTCGCCGACCATGGTCTCGATCACGGTGGCGGTGCCGCCGGCTTCGGTCGCGGTGCCGGCGCCGCCATCCTCGTGCCCGGATTCTTCGCTTGGCTCGTCGGTCATGACATGGCTTTCCTGATCGGGGGTTTCTCTTGCGCCGCGGTATCATCGCGGGCGTCGCTGCGGCCGTCGTGGCCGTTGCCGCCTGCGCGGGCGGCTGAACCGCGCATGGCGGGGGCAACCGCGCCCTCCTCTGCGGCCATCGCGCGCAGCGTGCGCAGGATCGCGGTGCACACGGCCTCGTAATTGTATTCCATGTAGCCGTCCTGCCAGCGGACCTCGGCCGCGCCGTCGGTCAGCGCCGGATCGGCCGCGATGTCGAGATGGGCAGGCGCTTCGGGCGCGTCGGCCAGCCCGGCCAGTTCCCCCGCCAGAAGCGCATGGGTCGCCGGCGACAGGCGGATCGTCAGCCGCGGACTGTCGAGCGCGAGAGAAAGCGCACGGCGCACCGCCGCCGCCGCGGCCTCGGGCGCATGACGGCGCATGAAGGCGGGGAAGACCCGCTCGCAGACCGACAGGACGAAGCCCAGAAGCTGCGATTCCAGCGCCGCGCGGTGGGCGGGGCCGTCGTCGAGGATGCGCGCCATCATCGGCCCGATGGCCTCGAGCGCGGCGACCTGCCGCGCGGCGAGCGTTGCCTCCGCCGCCTCGCGACCGGCCTCCTCGCCGGCCTCGCGTCCAAGCGCATAGGCGCGTGCGGCGGCATCGGCGGCGGCCGCGTCAAGGTCGTCCTGGGTGAAGCGGCAGGCCGCGGCACGGGCCGCGGCACGGGCCTCGGCCTCGATCTCGGCGTCGAAATCGCGAAAGACGACTCGGCTCATGGTGTCATGCCTCGTTCACCAGCCAGCTGCGCAGCACCTTCATCGCCTCGTTCGGCTCCTCGTCGACGAAATGGCGGATCGCCTCGACCCGGCGCTTGATCTGGGTGCCATGGATTGAGAGCGTGTCGATGAATTCGTCGGCCGCCGCGTCGTGCAGCGGGGGACGATGCCGGGCGATGCCGTTCGCGCCGCCGGGATGGGGCTGATAGGTGGCCGGCACCAGGCCCTGGCCGCCCTTGGCCGCACCGCCGCCGCCGGCCGGGTTCGTCCCGCCTGCCTGCAACGCGGTCCCCGCGGGCGGGGCCAGCGCGTCATGCGCCTCCGGCGCGGGCACGGCGGCAGGCGGCTCGGCCGGCCGGTCGGCTCCCTCGAGAAGCCGCGCGATCGCCGGGCGCAGGCCGAAGATCGACGCCACCGCGACCAGCGCAAGCCCGATCAGCCAGCGCAGGATCGGCACCGCATTCGCGGTGAGCCGCTGCATCAGGCCGGGGCTTTGCGGCGCGCCCAGATCCATCGAGTAGTCGACGAAGCGCATGCTGTCGACCGACACGGTATCGCCGCGCGCCTTGTCGTATCCGACCGCCGATTCCACCAGCTTGGTCAGGCGTGCCAGTTCCTGCGGTGTCCGCGCACGATATTTCACCGTCCCGTTCTTGTTGTCGTAGATCCCGTTGACCAGCACCGCGACCGAGAGGTGCTTGATCGCGCCGGGCGCGCGGGAGGTCTCGGATCGCGTGTTTCCGATGTCGTAGGTGATGCTCTCGGTGCTCTTGGTCGAGGCATTGGTGGTGCCCGCGGCGCTGTTGCCGCCGCCGATCGCGGGCGGCAGGTTGGCGGTGACGCCGACCTGATTGCTGTTCTTGCTGTCCTGGGCCTTCTCGCTGCGCGTCGCGGTCTGGCGCACGACCTGCTGGTTGGGGTCATAGCTTTGCTGAACGACCACCTGGCGCGCATGATCGAGCGTCACCGCGACCTGGACCCGCGCATTGCCGGCGCCGACGCGCGCGCTCAGGATCTGTTCGATGCTGCGGGCCATGCGATCCTCGATCGCGGCCTTGGTGGACTGAAGCGACGCGCCCCCGTCCATGCCGTTGCTGTTCTCGGCAAGGATGGTGTCGCCCCGCGCCGACAGGACCACCACGCGGTCGGGCGCCATGTTGGCCACCGCCGCCGCGATCAGGTTGCGGATCGCCAGTGCCTGACGGCGGCTGACGGTGCGGTTGGGATCGGCGCGCACGATGACCGAGGCGCTGGGATCCGGCGCGGTCGTGGCAAAGGCCTCGCGCTGGGGCAGCACCAGATGGACGCGGGCACTGCGCACGCCGTCGAGCGTCTCGATCGAGCGGGCCAGCTCGCCCTCCATCGCGCGCAGCCGGTTGATGCGCTGCATGAAGCTGTCCATGCCCAGAACGCTGGTCTTGTCGAACAGCTCCCAGCCCGGCGCGCCATCGGTGGGCAGGCCCTTTTGCGCCAATGCCATGCGCGCGCGCGAGAGATCCGGGCGCGGCACCGAGACCGCACTGCCGTCGGAGGACACCTTGGTGTCGATTCCCGCCGCCTTCAGCGCATCGACCACGCTGGCTGCGCTGGCCGGCGAAAGCTGGGTGTAGAGCGGGCGGAAATTCGGCGCCGTGACCATCGACAGCCCCAGCAGCAGCACCGCGACGAAGCCGATGCCGACCCCGCCAAGGATGAGCAGGCGCGTGCGGCCAAGGGCAAGGAGATTGGCGATGATCTGCTTCACCGTCTGGGAATCCGTTCGCTGGAAGGGCCTGTTGTTCTTGATGAACTTACACTATCTTTGTCTTGCAAGTAAACAGAAGAATACTATACTTCACTATGCTTGAAGGCGGCATTGAATTCTACGAATTGCATGGATTGGTAAGGGGACATGAGCGACGCAGCCGGGGACGGGGACGAAGCCGCGCAGGCGGGACCGGGCAAAAGCCGGCGCCGCCGCAGGCTTGTACTGATCGCGATCGCCGGCGTCCTCGGTCTTGCCGGCGCGGCCGGCGGGCTGGCGGTGGCGATCGGACCGGGCAAGCTGATGACGCTGGTCACCGGGCCCGCCGCCACGGGCGGCGAGGCGGCCAAGGGCGCCGAGGCACTGCTTGCGCTCAAGCCGCTCCAGGTCGATCTCGCCCCCGCCCCCGCGGCCCCCGCTGCCGGCAGCGCGTCGACGGGCGGGGCCAATGCCGCGCCCGTCCCGTCCGGGCCGCGCTACATGCGGATCACGCTGGCGGTGGTCTATCCGGGCGGCAAGAAGAACGCCAAGGCGATCGAGGCGCGCCAGCCCTTCATCCGCGATGCGTTCCTTGGCTATCTGCGGGGCCTCGACGCCGCGCAGCTTCAGGGTTCGGCCGGTCTCGACACGCTCAAGGCCGAGCTTCTCAAGCGGGCGCGGACGGCCAGCGGATCTGATCTGCCGCGGGCGGTTCTCGTCGAAGACATGATCGTGCAATAGGGGCGGGCGATGGGAGATCAGGCGCAGGCCGGCGCGGGCAAGGCATCCGCGATGACGGTGGAAGAAGAGATCATCCACATGTCGATGCACAGCCACGAGCCGCTGCCGATGCTGGAGGTGATCGCGGAGCGGGTGGTGCTGTCGCTGGCGGGTTCGCTGAAAAGCTTCACCGCGGCGGTGGTCGACGTGACGCTGGCGGAATTCGAATACACCGCGTTTCAGCGTGCCGCCCAGGTCCTGCCGCGCAACGGGCTTCTGGCCGTTTGCCAGGCCGATCCCTGGGACGACACGCTGATCCTGTCGATGGACTCGCGCTTTCTCTTCGCCGCGCTGGAACTGATGTTCGGCGGCCGGCCGAGCACCGCGCTGCCCAAGGCCGAGCGCGGTTTCACCTCGATCGAGAAGCGGGTCGCGCGGCGGCTGTTCGAGCTGATGCTCGAGGATCTGCGCGGGGGGTTCCGTCAGGTGGGCGAGGTCAGCTTTGCCGTCGAGCGGATCGAATCGAACCCGCAGTTCGCGACCATAACCCAGCCCAACGCGCCCTGTGTGCGGATGCTGATGGACGTCGCCTTCGAGGGCGGATCGGGGCAGCTTTCGGTGATCGTGCCCTATGGCACGCTCGACCCGATCCGGCCCTCGCTGACCAAGGTCTTCTACGGCGAGCGGCTGGGCGGCGACGATACCTGGCGCCGGCATCTGAGCGAACGCATCGAGGGTTCGTCGGTGACGCTCACCGCGGTGCTGCACGAGCGGCGCTTTCCCATGCGCGAGGTGCTCGACTGGAAACCGGGCGACACGATCGACCTGCATGTCGAGGCCGACCACCAGGCGACCGTCCATTGCGCCGGCATGTCCATGTTCCGCGGCGCGATGGGCCAGCGCAAGAACGGCGTCACCGCCGTGCGGATCACGCAGGAACTCAACGCCGCCGGACCCGCCGGCGCAGGACGAGAGGCAAGGCAGGATGATGACGATACTGATTAACGCGGCGATTCTGGCGATGCTGGCCGCGACGCTGGCCTATGGGCTGATGATCACCCGCCGGGTCAACCGGCTGATGGCGGTACTGGCCGAGATGGGGCCGCTGGTGGAGGAATTCTCGGCCGCGGTGGACAAGTCCGAGCGATCCGTGCGCGACATGAAATCGGCCGCGGTCGAGGCGGATGCGGCCAGCCCCGCGCCGGAGAGGCCTGCGCCAGCGGATGCCCGGGATGCGGCCGCGGCCCTTGCGGCGCAGCGCGCGCCGGCGACGGCGTCTGCGGCGGCCCCGACCACGCATGGCGATGCGCCGACCTTCACCTCGCGCCGGCGCCAGCCGGTGGCCGGAATGACCCGCATCTCGGGCAAGACGGAACTGGTCAAGAGCTTCTTCGAGCGTTCGCGCAGCCAGGGTGAGGCCCTTTCGCAATGGTGAGACTGCCGCCCCTGCGGCTGGTGATCGGGCTTTTCGCCCTTGTCGGCATGGCCAAGGCCGCGACCGCAATTCCCGGTCTCGCGGCGGCGCCATCTCGGCTGATCCTGGTCGCGGCCAATGCGCAGGCCCCGGCCGCGGCACAGGCGGCGGGCGCCAAGGGCGCCGCCGGCAAGCCCGGCCAATGCACCAGCCCGGACCTTCTGCTGCAATCGGTGGCGCAGGAACGCGCGCTGATCGCCCGGCAGAAGGCCGCGCTTGACAAGCGCAGCGCGCAGATCGACCTCGCAGATCAGGCTCTGAAGGCGGAATCGGCCCGTCTGGGCGGCCTGCGCGACAAGATCAAGGCCCTGCTCCAGAAGGCCGGTTCCGCGCATCAGGCCGATGTCCAGCGGCTGGTAAAGCTCTATCAGGCGATGAAGCCCGCCGATGCCGCGCGCATCCTCAACGACATGGACATCGCCGTGACCGTCACGGTGCTGGCGACGATGAACGAACGCAACGCGGCCCCGATCATGGCGCAGATGTCGCCGGTGCGGGCGCGGGCGGTCTCGCAGATCATCCTCGAACGATCGAAGCTGCCGGGCGACCAGCGGCTTGTCGGAATCAGGCTGAACTAGAGCCTTTTTCGACAGGCCCGCAGCGCGCAGGGCAGGGGCACGGGCGCGGTCCTGTTCGGCGGGTCCTATTCCGCGGCCAGCCGGCGTTCGGATCCCTTCGGCGGCTTGCGCCGGATGTTGCGCCGCAGATCGAAGACATAGCCCACGATCTCGGCCACCGCCTGCCAATGTTCGGCCGGGATCACGTCGTCGACCTCGACCCGCGCGTGAAGGGCGCGCGCCAGCGGCCGGTTCTCGATCACCGGCACGTCGTTTTCATGCGCCAGCTCGCGGATCCGGCGCGCCATCAGGTCGGCGCCCTTGGCGACGCAGACGGGCGCCTCGTCCACGCCCTGTTCATATCGCAGCGCCACCGCGTAATGGGTCGGGTTGGTCAGCACCAGCGTGGCGCCGGGCACGGCCTGGGTCATGCGTTGCCGGGCGCGGCGGCGGCGGATCTGGTCGCGGCGCGCGCGCAGATGCGGATCGCCCTCGGAATCCTTGTGCTCGTCGCGCAGCTGCTTGAGCGTCATGCGATTCTTGCGAAACCACGAGAAGCGCCGCCACAGGATATCGGCCAGCGTCACCGGTACCATGAAGACCGTGGCCGCGATCAGCATCAGGGCGGCGTAGCGGTCGATATAGGCCGGCAGATGTTCGGGCAGGAAGCCCTCGGCCTGCCACAGGTTCAGCACCGCCTGCCGCCCGAACCAAAGCGCCAGCCCGCCCAGAACCAGCACCTTGGCCATGCTCTTGGCGAATTCGATCAGGGCGTCGAAGGAGAACAGCCGCTTGAACCCCTGGAGCGGCGAGATCTTCGACAGTTTCGGCTGCAATCGTGACGGGGCGGCGACGGTCTCGCCCTGGATCATCACCCCGAACAGCGCAGCCCCGATCATCAACCCGAAGATCGGCAGCACCGGCAGGGCAAGCTGCCACGCCAGCGCGCGCAACACCGCGCCGACATCGGCCAGCCCCGCGCTGCCCTCGCCCACGGTGATCTGGCCGGCGCTGGCGAAGATCCCCGACAGCGCCTGTGCCGCCGGACCCGCGCTTTGCGGCAGGACGAAGACCGTCAGCACGAAGAGCGAGAAGATCGACATCAGGTTGCCGGTCTCGCGCGAGGCGGGAACGTCGCCCTCCTTGCGCGCGTCGCGCAGCCGCTTTTCGGTCGGCTCCTCGGTCTGGCTTTCCTTGTCGGGGGCTTCGCCTTCGCCTTCAGCCATGGTGCCTCACAAGGTGAAGGTGCCCAGCCAGTCGGCGAAACGGGCGATGAAGTAATGCAGCATGGTCGGCGCCGCCACCGCGAAGACCGCCAGCGCCACCGCGATCAGCGCCGAGGAGGCGACGAAGAAGACCGGCAGCGTCGGCATCATCCGGTTGGCCAGCCCGAGCCCGAGATTGAGGATCAGCCCCATCACCAGGAAGGGGGCCGAGAGGGTCAGCCCGATGTAGAAGCTGGCGCTGACCGCCTTCACCGTCTGGCGCGCGAAATCGCCCAGGATCATCGTGCCGAAAGGGAAGATCCGGTATGAATAGAGAAGGGCCCGGATGATGAGATAATGCGTGTCGGTCACGAACAGCAGCACGATCCCGCCCAGCAGCAGGAAGGTGGCCAGCATCGTCGCACCCTGGAACGACCCCAGACTGGGTTCGAACGCATTGGACAATCCGGCGATCTGGCCGATCTGGTAGCCGGCGAATTGCAGCGCCGAGAAGAGCGCGCGCGCGGTCAGCCCGATCCACAGCCCGACGGTGACCTCGACCGCCAGCAACCGTGCCAGCACCACCGCCGAGCCGGGCTGAACCGCCGGCACAGGCGTCGCGGGATAGAGCGCGATGCACAGCACCAGCGCAAGTGCCAGACGCGCCCGCGGGCTGACATTGGCCTCGCCAAAGCCGGGCATGAACATCAGCGCGCTGCCGAGGCGGGCAAAGACCATCAGCACGCCGAAGACCTGACCGTCGAGAAGCGCCGATAACGTCATCGCCCGTCATGCCCCGATCGTGCCCAGCGTGCGCAGCGCCGCCTTGCGGTGGATCTCGTTGTGCGAGATCACCTGGGTCATCGGGCTGACGCGCTCCAGCATGGAACGTACGAAGCCGCGCAGTTCGGGGCTGACCAGAAGCGCGGGCCACTCGTCACGGGCGGCGAATTGCTGGATCAGCTGGCGCGCATCGAGCACGAATTCCTGCACCCGCTGGGGCGACATCAGCAGGTTGCGCTCGTTGCCGTCGATCTTCAGCGCCTCGGTGAACTCGGTCTCCCACGCCGCCGACATCACCAGCACCGGCACGAAACCCGAAGGATCGGCCAGCGCGCGGCAGATCTGGCTGGCAAGCCGCGCCCGCACATGGTCGGTGATGACGCCGACATTGGTCGTGGTGGGGGCGATCTCGGCCACCGCCTCGACGATCAGCGGCAGATTGCGGATCGTGACGCGCTCGGCCAGAAGCGCCTGCAGCACATGCTGCAGCAGGACCGCCGGCGCGGGGTTGGTGACCTCGGCGGCAAGCTTCTGGTATTCGGGCGGCAGGCTGCGGATCAGCTCCTGTGTCGCGCCATAGCTGACCAGCTCGGGCATGTGTTCCCGGATCACCTCGGTCATGTGGGTGGTGATGACGCTTTCGGGATCCACCACCGTATGGCCGCGCCGCTCGGCCTCGGCCGCGCTCGACGGGTCGGCCCAGACCGCGGCCAGGCCGAAGGTGGGCTCCTTGGTGCGTTCGCCGGGGATGTCGATCGCCTCGCCCGCCGGGTCGATCACCATCACCCCCGTGGGGCGGACCTCGCCGCGCGCGGCCTCCACCCCGTGGATGACGATCGCATAGCTGTTGGACGGTAGCGCCGGGTCGTCCTTGATCCGCACCGCCGGCAGGACAAAGCCGAAATCCTTGGCGAAGAGGTTGCGCAGGCTTTTCACCTTCCCGGGCAGCGCCGCGTCCATGCTGGAGATCAGCGGCACCAGCGCATGGCCGAGATCGAGCCGCAGCGCGTCGAGCTTCATCAGCTCCTGCGTCGTCTCGGCCTCCGAGGCGCCCTGCGCACGCGCGGCCTCGGCCTCGGTCTCGGCCGCGCGGTCGCGCGCCACCGCCTGGCCCTGCATCGCATAGCCAAGCCCCGCCATCAGCCCGGCCAGCAGCGTGAAGACCAGCAGCGGAAAGCCGGGCAGCAGCCCGATCCCGAACAGCAGCGCCGCCGCCATGTAGAGCGCCTTGGGAAAGCCGCTGAGCTGAGTGATGAGCGCCTCGTTCGCCGCGCCCTCGGTGCCGCCCTTGGTCACGATCAGGCCGGCCGCCAGCGAGACCACCAGCGCGGGGATCTGCGTCACCAGACCGTCGCCGATGGTCAGCGTGGTGTAGTTGTCCACCGCCTGGCCCAGTGTCAGCCCGTGCTGCACCACCCCGATCAGGATGCCGCCCACGACATTGATCAGCGTGATGATCAGCCCCGCCACCGCATCGCCGCGGACGAACTTGGAGGCCCCGTCCATCGCCCCGAAGAAGCCGCTTTCGTCCTCCAGCTCCTTGCGCCGTCGCCGCGCCTCCGTCTCGTCGATCAGCCCGGCGCCCAGATCGGCGTCGATCGCCATCTGCTTGCCCGGCATCGCGTCAAGCGAGAACCGCGCCGACACTTCGGCGATGCGGGTCGAACCCTTGGTGATGACGACGAAGTTGATCACCACGAGGATCGCGAAGATCACGATGCCGATGACGAAATCGCCCGAGACGATGAAGCGCGAGAACCCCTCGATCACGCCGCCGGCCGCGCCCGGCCCGGTGTGTCCGCGGCTCAGGATCAGCCGGGTGGACGAGATGTTCAGCGACAGCCGCAGCATCGTCACCATCAGCAGCAGCGTCGGGAACGAGTTGAAGTCGAGCGGGCGGGGGATCCACAATGCCACCATCAGCACCAGCACCGACAGCGACAGCGACACCGCAAGTCCGATGTCCAGAAGGAACGGCGGCAGCGGCACGAACAGCATCGCCAGCACCAGCACCACGCCGGCGGCGAAGGCCACATCGCGGTTTTGCAGCCCAACCCGGACCCAGCCGCCGCCGCGCAGGTTTCGCTTGAAGGTTTCGGCCATGCTCATCGCGGCTCAGAACTCCTGGGTGAAGCGGGGCAGAATCGGTTGCAGCGCGCGGCGCGAATAGATCGAGACATGCCCGGTCTCGTTGCTGTCCGACAGGGCCGCCGACCAGAGCACCTTGGGCATCGGCAGGGCCGGCGCAGCGGGGACATCGCCGGCGACGCCGGTGCCGGCCGTGCCTGCCCCGGGGGCGTCGAGCGCGGCCAGCCGCGTGCCGCCCGCGACAACGCCGCCGCCCGCCCCTAGGCCGAGCCGGCCCGCCTGCGCGACCGCGATGTTGCGTTCGAGCCGGGCCAGATACTTGCGCCGGGCGTCGGGCTGGAAGGAATGATAGGCGCCCGCCGCCGCCATCCAGTCGCCCGTTCGCCGGTGCAGGTCGACAAGGAAGCGGGCCGCGTAATCGACATTGGTTGCCGGGTCGAAGGCCCGGTCGAGGTCGGCGAAGGCGCGCGGGTGCCAGCGCAGGTTGACCTGCATGCAGCCGACATCGACCGAAGCCTGACCCGCGGCGCGTTGCGCGCGCACCCATGCCTTGGCGGCGGCGGCGCTGGCGAACATGCGCCCCTCGCCGCCGGCGTTCACGCTCCATGGCCAGACCGTCAGCCGGCCGGCACGCGACAGGCCGGCCTCCTGCAGGCCGATGGCCAGAAGCAGGTGCCCGGGGATGGCGTAGCGCCGTTCGGCGGCGCGGATCGCGCGCAGGCAGGCATCCGCCGCGCCGCGCGACGGCAGTGCCGCCGCAGATGCCGCCGGGGCGGGTCCGCCGCCGGGCAGGGTGTCGGGGGTGGTGTCGGGGGTGGTATTGGGGGCGGCGACGGCCGTGGGGCTCCGGTAGAAGCCCGCCCAACCCTCGGCGCCCGCCCCGCGCGGCAGCGGCAGGGCAAGCGCGGCGGCGACCAGCGCCAGCCCGGCCCGGGCAGCCCCCCGCATTCAGAGGCCGCCGTGCATGATGAGGTCGAAGATGTGGTTCGACAGTTTCGTCAGGCTGGCATAGATGAAGGGCAGCGTCAGCAGCAGGCCGACGAAGATCGCGACGATCTTCGGCACGAAGGTCAGGGTGATTTCCTGCACCTGCGTCAAGGCCTGGAAGAAGGCCACGCCGAGCCCGACGATCAGCGCCAGCGCAAGGATCGGCCCCGAGGCGATCAGCACCGTGGTGATCGCCTCCGACAGGATCTTGTAGACATCGGCCTGGCTCATCGCCCGTCCTTTCCGCCGCGGCCCGGCCGGCCGCGCGCCGCATGCGCTAGATCGGCATGCGCATGATTTCCTGGTAGGCCTCGACCAGCTTGTTGCGCATCGCCACGGTGATCTTGACCGTGCTTTCCATCGCCAGCGTCGCCTCTACCACCTGCTGGGTGCCGACCTTGCCCTGAAGGCCGGCCTGCGCCACCGTGTCGGCTTGGCGCACCGTCTGCGCGGCCTGTTCGGCGGCGCCGCGCACCATCTGGGCGAAGCTCTCGCCGCCGGCGGCACCGGCCGCACCGATGGCGGTCGTGTCACCCGCCCCGCCCAGCGACTGGGCGCGGCCGTAGGCACCGCGGATGGCTGCATTGGAAAGGATCGCGCCGGGATTGGCCATGGTCTTTCAGTCCTGTCGCTTCGTGTCGTGTGGCCGGGGGCCGTTGTCGCGGGTCGGGGCTATTTCAGCAGGTCGATGGTCTGGTTTTCCATCTTCCGGCTGTCGGCCAGCATGTTGATGTTGGCCTCGTAGCTGCGCGATGCCTCGCGCATGTTGCTCATCTCGATGATCGGGTTGACATTGGGCATCTTGACGAAGCCCTGGCCATTGGCGGCCGGATTGCCGGGGTCGTATTTCAGGGTGAACTGGCTCATGTCCCGGCCGACGTCGGTGACCTTGACCATATCGGCGCCGGTGGCCTGATCGACCATGCTGCCGAAGGTGATCGTCTTGCGACGATAGGGGTCGGAGCCGGGCGTGGCGCCGGTGGAATCGGCATTGGCGACATTTTCCGAGATCACCCGCAGGCGCTCGCCCTGGGCGCGCATGCCGCTGGCAGCGATCCGGGCGATGGATTGAAGTGGATCCATGGGCTGTCTCCTTTCGCGGTTGCGCGCCGGGGCGTCAGTTGCCGGTGCCGGCGATGGTCAGGATCTGGTAGGCCTTGCGATAGAGATTGGCCGCAAGGCGATACTGGGTCGCGGTCTCGCCGGCCTTCACCGTCTGCTGCTCCAGCACCACGGTGTTGCCGCTGATGCTCCCCGACCAGCTGTCGGGCGAATCGACCGTGGTCACCTTCGGCTGCGGCTCGAGACCGGCCTGGCCCGCAACGGGCGCATCGCCGCGCGTGGACTGCGCCGCGTCGACATATTGCGCGAAGGGCGCCACGTCGCGGGCACGGAAGCCGGGCGTGTCGGCATTGGCGATGTTCTCGGCGATGACCGTCTGCCGCCCCGAAAGCCATTGCATGCGGTCGGCGGCCAGTTGGAAAAGTGATATCCCGTCCAGTTTCATCTTGGATAATCCATGTCTTCATGATTAATATACCATGAACAGCAAAGAATGATAGTGATTAATTCTTGTGATTACCGTCTTTTCTGAACTCTCCCACAGGATAGATGGCTGCCGTGGCGAACGAACCATGGGCCGCGTGCGCGCGGTATCGGGGATGGTGGCCCGGGTGGCGGGGCTGGGGCGCGCGCTTGGCATCGGGCAACGCGCGCTCGTGCACGGGGCGCGCGGCCCGGTCCTCGGCGAGGTGGTCGGCGTCACCGGCGGCGAGGTGGAGCTGCTGCCCTTCGGCGCCTGGGACGGGATCGCCGCGGGCGACGCGGTCGAACTGTGCCCGGGCGGCGATCTGGTCCACCCCGACGACGGCTGGATCGGGCGGGTGGTCGATGCGCTCGGCCGGCCGCTCGACGATGTCGCGGGTTTCCGTCGCGGCGCCGCGGGCCGGCCGATGAAGGCGCCGCCACCGCCGGCCTTCGCCCGCCGGCGGGTGGGCGCGAAGATCGCCACCGGCATTCGCGTCGTCGATATCTTCACCCCGATCTGCCGCGGTCAGCGGATGGGCGTCTTCGCGGGCTCGGGGGTCGGCAAGTCGACGCTGATGGCGATGCTGGCGCGCAATGCCCAGGCCGATGTGATCGTGATCGGGCTGGTCGGCGAGCGGGGCCGCGAGGTCCAGGAGTTCATCCAGGAGGATCTGGGCCCCGAGGGCATGGCGCGCGCGGTGGTGGTCGTGGCGACCGGGGACGAGCCGCCGCTGATGCGCCGACAGGCGGCCTGGACGGCGATGAGCGTGGCCGAGCATTTCCGCGATGCGGGGCGGCAGGTGCTGCTGTTGCTCGATTCGGTGACCCGCTTCGCCATGGCGCAGCGCGAGATCGGCCTGTCCGGGGGCGAGCCGCCCACCGCCAAGGGCTATCCGCCGACGGTCTTCGCCGAATTGCCCCGGCTGATGGAGCGGGCCGGGCCGGGCACGGGCCGGGGCGGCGACATCACCGCGCTCTTCACCGTGCTCGTGGATGGCGACGACATGAACGAGCCGATCGCCGATGCCGCCCGCGGCATTCTCGACGGGCATGTCGTGCTGGACCGTGCCATCGCCGAACGCGGCCGCTACCCGGCCGTGCATGTCGGCCGCTCCATCTCGCGGATGCTGCCCGGCTGCCACGACGGCTGGCAGTTGCAGGTCATGCACCACGCGCGCCGCATCCTCGGGCGCTATGCCGACATGGAGGATCTGATCCGCATCGGCGCCTATCGCCCGGGCAGCGACGCCGAGGTCGACGAGGCGATCGCGCTCTTTCCCGAGGTGTCGGAATTCCTTGGCCAGACCAAGGAGGACCGGACACCGCCCGACGCGGCCTTTGCCGCGCTCGCCGCCTGCCTGGGCGTGGCCGGCCCGCCCGCCGGAACCGCCGGCGCCTGAATGCGCGCCCGGGCGCCGCCTTCCCGGTCGGCCCCCGGGATAGGCCCCCGACAGGCGATGCCCCGCGCATGCCGATTGCGCGGCCTCGCCGGAGGGAATATATTCAATCAATTATATATATTTCCATGGCCCGCCCGGGTCGCGGGCGCGACAGCAAATGCCACAGGAGATGCGGATGAGCGATTCAGTCAGGCAGCCCGTCGTGCGCAGCTTCTGGGACGGGGCGACCGGAAGCTGGCAATATGTCTTCCACGATCCGGCCACGATGCGCGGGGCGATCGTCGACCCGGTGCTCGACTTCGACCCGGCCGCCGGGGCCGTCTCGACCCGGAACGCCGAGACGATCCTCGATCATGTCCGTGACCGGGGGATCACCGTCGAATGGATCCTCGACACCCACCCCCATGCCGATCACTTCTCGGCCGCGCCCTGGCTGGCCGGGAAGTTGGGCGCCCCCCGCGCGATCGGCGAGAAGGTGACCGAGGTGCAGAAGCTGTGGAAAGACATCTACAACCTCGATCCCGCCT
>JASBUM010000142.1 GCA_030147905.1 Acidimangrovimonas sp. | reverse complement strand
GGAGGTCTGCGCTTGCGCGGCAGGGGCGGAAAACATGGTCAGCGCAGCGGGCAGGGGCGCCAGCGCCAGCGCGAGAACACTCATCGAAACCAGGCTCAGACGTGTCTTTTTCATAACAGTGCCTCCTTTGCACGAAGTTTGCACATGACCTCACTTATGGGGTCGCCGCCGCGATGCCAGAGTGTGGACGGCGGTTGAAAAATCCGTGCCGAAATCCGCCGAAACGGAGGTGGATCGCCCCTGGAGGGCCGGCAATTTGACGCCGGCACCGGCGCTGCCGCCCGATCTGACGCGAATGTGAGGATCCGCCCCTTGTCGCCGGAACCGCCCGCGAAGCCCGGCCGCCAAGCGTGAACGATGCCGGCGCGGAACGATCTTCGCCAATCCCGCCGCATCGCGGAACGGCGGTCCGCCACGCGGCGGCATGCCCGGACAGGTTTTCCCCACTGGCCGGCGCAGCGGGAAGGGGTACTTATTATTATTCAATAATTGCAATGCTTTATGATGAAGGCATAGATTGTTGTCCTGACATTCACCACGAGCCGGAGCGCATCAATGTCCCTTGCATCCCTCCCCATAGCCTGGCTTTACGGCCTGCTTGGCGGGCTGATGATCGGCCTCGCGGCCGCACTGCTGTTGCTGTTCAACGGGCGGATCATGGGCGCGAGCGGGATCCTTGGCACCCTTGTCGAGGGACAGGCGCGCGGTTCGGACCGGCTCGAGCGCTTGGCGCTGGTCGCGGCGCTTGTGCTCGTGCCGGCGCTGGTGGCGGCACTGCTTGGCGCGCCGGCGATCCATGTCTCGGGAAATCTTGTGTTGATGCTGGGTGCCGGGCTTCTGGTCGGGATCGGGACGCGGCTTGCCAATGGCTGCACCTCGGGTCACGGGGTGTGCGGGATCTCGCGGCTGTCGCTGCGCAGCATCGTGGCGACGCTCGTCTATCTGGGGGCGGGTGTCGCCGCCTATTATGTCGCGCGTCACGTGATGGGAGTGGTGTGATGAACGCGGGATACAGGCGGCTGGCGGTCGCGGCCCTGTCCGGGGCGATCTTCGGGCTAGGGCTGATGCTGTCGGGCATGACGGACCCGGCGCGGGTTCAGGGCTGGCTCGATGTCGCGGGGGCCTGGGACCCGACCCTGGGCTTTGTCCTCGGTGGGGCGCTGATCCCGATGGCGATCGCGTGGCGCGTGCTTGCCCGGCGCGAACGCAGCTATCTGGGTGCGGCCCTGCCCGGGAAACCGGCGTCCCGGCTCGACCGGCGGCTGCTGGTGGGGTCGGTGCTGTTCGGCGCGGGCTGGGCGCTTGCGGGCTTCTGCCCGGGGCCAGCGCTTGCGGCCCTTGGATGGAGCGGCGCGGGCGGCGCGGTCTTCGTGCTGGGCATGGTGGCGGGCATGATCGGGCTGCGACAGTTCGAGACCCGCTTCGCCGGACGCCGTCTGCCCGGCGGTCGGCCTTTCACAGCTGTGCGAGAAGGCCGCTGATCGTTTGATGTCCGGGCCCGGCCCGCTAGCTGGTAGACATGCGAATATTTCGCATCAACCAGCAACGGAGGTCCGCAATGTCCAGAAAGATCACATCGACCGCGGCTTTGGCCGGCGTGCTCGCGCTTGCCGCTCTGCCGGCGTTCGCCAATATGAACTCGTCGACCATGAAGGCACCCGACGCCGAGGCGCATTTCAAGGCCATCGCCAAGGGCGACGTGGCGACGATCATGCAGCAATATGCGCCGAACGCGAATTTCGAGTGGATCGGCGGCCCGCTTGACGGAAACTACAGCGGCACCAGCGCGATTCAGGGTGTCTGGCAGAAGTTCACCAAGGCGGGCGGGGCGATGAAGGTGAAGGTCACCGATATCGTGGTCGGCGGCAATCCCAAGGGCATGACCGTCACCGCCAATGTCACCTTCATGGGCCAGAAGACGATCCCGGTGCGTTATGTGCTTGCCTACAGGGGCAGCAAGATCGTCGACGAGATCTGGCAGATCGCGCCCAAGATGGCGATGAAATAGCCTCGGTCCGGGCGGTGGCCGGCGGCGCCCCGGTTTTGCGCGCGCGCCGGCCCTCTCGCCGCCCGCGCGTGACGGCGCGACCGTTCAGCGCCGCCCGCGCTGGATGACGATGCTGTTGATCAGTGCGATCAGCGCACCGCCCAGAAAGATCAGCGTGCTCAGGACGAAGACCTGCGGCGGAATTCCGGTCTTCACCGCGCCATAGACCCACAGCGGGAAGGTCAGCGTCTGCCCGGCCACGAAGCTGGTGATGATGACGTCGTCGATCGACAGCGCGAAGGCCAGAAGCCCCGCGCCCACGATGCCGGGCAGGATCAGCGGAAAGGTGACCTTCCAGAATGCTACCCAGGGGGTCGCGCCGAGATCGGCCGCGGCCCGGTCGAGCGAACGGTCAAGCCCGGAGACGCGCGCCCGCACCACCACCACCACGAAGGCGATGTCGAAGGCGACATGGGCCATCAGGATGGTCAGAAGGCCGCGCGGCAGGTTGAGCGTAAGGAAGAATGACAGAAGCGATGCGCCCACCACCACGGCGGGCGCGGCGATATCGGCGAAGATCACGACATCCGTCGCCGTCTTGGCGCGAAAGCGGTAGCGCGCCAGCGCCAGCGCCAGAGGCGTGCCCAGGATCACGGCGATGGTGGCGGCGCCGAAGGCCACCACCAGCGAATTGACAAGCGCGCCAGTCAGATTCTCGATCGCGAAGGCATGGGCATACCAGCGCGTGGTGAAGCCCAGCCAGCGCAGGCTGACCCGGCCGCTGGGCGTGTCGTTGAAGCTGAAGGCGATCATCACCGCGATCGGCACCAGCGTATAGATCATCACGCCTGCGGTATAGGCGCCAAGGATCCAGCGTGCGAGGTTGCGCCGCTTGTGCGCGGGACGTTTCGGCGTGGGCGTCGCGGGGCTGTTCGGGGCATCGGTCACGCGGCGTAATCCTGGATGGTTTCGGTTCCGAAGCTGCGGGCATAGAGGTAGATCGCCGCGATCAGCAGGAACATCAGGATGGACGACAGGGTGGCCGCCATCGGATAGTTCTGATCGACGAAGAAATTGAACTGGATGACATTGCCGATCATGTAGTTCCCCGGCCCGCCCAGTATCGCGGCATTGACGAAATCGCCGACGTTGGTGACGAAGACCAGAAGGAAGCCCGCGAAGATGCCCGGCGCCGACAGCGGCAGGACCACGCGCCAGAAGGCGCTGACCGGCGAAGCGTAGAGATCGGTGGCCGCGCGCACGACCCGCCGGTCGATCTTCTCCAGCGCGACATAGAGCGGCAGCACGTAATAGGCGAGGCTGTTGTAGGTCAGCCCGCCGATCACCGCCCATTGGGTCGAAAGCACATAGGCGCGCTGCGACAACAGCCCCCAGTCCTTGAGCGGGCCGAGAACGATGCCGCGGTCCGACAGGATGAACTGCCACGCCAGGGTGCGGATCACGAAGGTCACGAAGAACGGCAGCAGGATGATGAAGAGATAGGTCGACTTGTGCCGCCCGCCGTGGAAGGCGATCCAGTAGGCCACCGGATAGGTGATGACCAGCGTGGCCAGCGTGGACAGTCCCCCATAGTAGAAGGAGCGCAGGAACTGCGTGTCATAGCGCGCGATCGCCTCGGCGAATGCCGAGAAGTTCCAGGCGAAGGCATAACCCACGATCGGGTTGCCGACCGCCAGCGACAAGCTCAGCATTGACGCCAGCGGCACGACGAAGAAGGCGGTGAGATAGGCCCAGCTCGGCAGGCTGAGCAGATACGGCACCGCCTTCTTGCGCATCGTTCGATCGGAAGCGGCCACGCCTAGCCCTGGATGATCGGGTTGAAGGTGCTGTTCCACTCCTGGTATTGCTCGTAGCTCTTGAAGGTGAAGAAGTCGTGCGCCTTGGCGTAGGTCTCCTTGCTGGGGAACACGAGCGGGCTGTCGGCCACCGTCGGGTCCTTGAGCTCATTGCGGATATAGTCCTGCGCGGCCGGAACCGGGCAGATGTAGTTGACGTAATCCTCGATCAGGCCGGCGGTCTCGGGCGTGTAATAGGTGTTAATCCACTCGAGCGCGCTCAGCGGATTGGCGGCACCCTTGGGGATCATCATGTTGTCGTGCCACAGCATCGCGCCTTGCTTGGGCACGACGAATTTCAGGTCCTTGAAGCCCTTGGAATGGGCCTGGAAGATGTCGCCCGACCACGCCTGGCTGATCCAGGTGTCGCCGTTTTCCAGCGCGGTGATGTAGCTTTGGTCGTAATACTGGCGGACGATGCCCTTCTTCTTCTGCTCCTCGAGGACCTTGGCGGCCTTCTTCCAGTCCTCCGGGGTGGATTTGGCCGGTTCGATCCCGAGCTTCAGAAGTCCCGCGTTCCCGAGTTCGGTGATGTCGCTCATCATGCCGACATGGCCGGCGAAGGCCGGATCCCACAGGTCGTCGAACGAGGTGATCTCGCGCTTGGTCAGCTTGGGATTGTAGGCGATCCCGGTCAGGCCCGACTGCCAGGTCAGGGTGAACTTGTTGCCCTTGTCGTAATCCGGGCTCCTGACGCTGTCGGCCGCGTATTTGGCGAAATTCGGCAGCTTCTCGTGCCACAGCGGGATCATCCAGTCCTGCATCAGCAGTTCGGTCAGTTCCCAGCCGTTGGTGATGACGATGATGTCGTAGCCGATCGACTGGCCCGCCTTCAGCACCGGCGCGATCTTGGCGTAGAAGGGCGCATTGCCCTGGATCACCTCGAGATATTTCACCTTGATCCCGGTGGCCTTGGTGAAATTGTCGAGCGACGGATGCTTGGCGCCCTTGTCGGCCACGTCGATGTAATAGGGCCAGTTGGCGAAGACGAGGTCCTTGGTGGGCTTCTGCTTTTCCCACCACGACTGCCACTTGGCGTCGAGCTTGGCATTGGTCCAGCTCGATGCGTCGCTGGCCGCGCGCGCAAGGCCGGGCATCGCCAGTGCGCCCAGCGTCGCCGCGCCAAGCTGCATGAAGCCGCGCCGGCCCATCCGCGGCTGCGTGAGCCCGCGCAACAGCGCGGGGTCGACGAGGCCGCGCCCCGTCCCGTTGTGATCTTGTTCACTCATGGCTTATCTCCTTTTCTCCCCGTTGGTGGATGGTGCCACGACAAACGTGTGTTCGGGCCGCCAGGCGATCTTTACCGCCGTGCCTCGGCCCGGTGTCTGCGCGATGTCGCGATTCTGGACATAGACGCTGAATTCGTGGCCCGCGCCGTCCCGGATCGCATATTGATGGCCGATGCCGGTGTAGACGCTCAGCTCGACCGTCCCGTCGAGCACGTTCCACTCGGGTCCGGGCGTCTCCGAAGGCGACAGGACCATGATCTTCTCGGGCCGGACGCCGATTCGAAGCGTCGCGCGGCCATCGTGTCCGGGGCCTTCGCCTCCTGCCGCCGCCCCCAGCCGCAGATCCGGCACCCGCAGCCTTGCGCCGCCATCGAGGGAGACGGTGGCGAAACCGCCCGCCCGGCCCTCGAGCCGGCCGGTCATCATGTTCGACGCGCCCAGGAAGCTTGCGACGAATTCGGTTGCGGGATGGTCGTAGACCTCGTTCGGCGGGCCCACCTGCTCGATCCGGCCGCCCGACATCACCGCCAGCCGGTCGGACATCACGATCGCCTCCTCCTGATCGTGGGTGACATAGAGGAAGGTGATGCCGACCTCCGACTGGATGCGCTTCAGCTCGATCTGCATCTGCTTGCGAAGCTTGAGGTCGAGCGCGCCCAGCGGCTCGTCCAGCAGCAGCAGCTTCGGCCGGTTGACCAGCGCCCGCGCCAGCGCCACCCGCTGTTGCTGGCCGCCGGACAACTGGCCGGGCTTGCGCCGCTCGAAGCCGGGAAGATCCACCAGCCGCAGCATTTCACGCACGCGCGCGTCGATCTCGGTGCGGCCGACACCCTTGCGGCGCAGGCCGAAGGCCACATTCTCGAACACGTCGAGATGAGGAAACAGCGCGTAGGACTGGAACACAGTGTTGACGTCGCGCCGGTAGGGCGGCAGGCGGCTGACATCACTGCCGCCGAGGTAGATCGCACCCTCGGTCGGTTCCTCGAAGCCGCCGATCATCGACAGGGTCGTCGTCTTGCCGCAGCCCGAAGACCCGAGAAGGCTGAAGAACTCGCCGCCCTCGATGGTCAGCGACAGCGCATCCACCGCGACCACCTCGCCGAATTTCTTCGTCACGCCTTCAAGGCGCACGTCATGGCGTGACCCGGGGGGCGCGTCTGCCGCTCCGCCCCTCGCGCGCTGCATCTCCTTGACGGCTGGCGCCTCGGCCCCTGCGGCCATCCCCTACCTCCATGATTTCGGGCTGTTCCCGATATCGGCCGCGACCTGGGCCGCCGGGGCGCTTCGCATCATCCCCGCCGATGGTCGGTCTCATCCCCTGCCCAATCCCGAGTCCGTATTCCGCTTCAAAGCCAATGGAATCCTGGCCAATGGTATCCCGGCATCGCAGCCGTCGGTTCAGTTAGATAAAATCAAGTGGTCTCAAAACGCTAGCACAGAATTCCACAGCTCCATCACGACTTCAAGAAAATGTGTGTGGCCGCTCACCGCGGGCGGAGCCCGGGGGCACCGCGCCGGCGGGATGCCGCATTTCGCGGCAGGGCGCGGATGGCGCCCGTCGCTGCGGGGGGACAAGCGGCCGGGGCTGCCGCAGGCGGGTGCGCGTGTGCGGTGGGGGGTGTAAGCGGACCGTCTGAGGCGCCTGGAACCGGCCGGCGTTCGCCGGCGGGTCGCCCATCGGTCGCAAGCCCGGGGAAATTTCAGCTAGACATTTCAGACGGACAGGGGATTTCGATGGAGGCGAGTACCGGAATCGAACCGGTCTACACGGATTTGCAATCCGCTGCGTAACCTCTCCGCCAACTCGCCTCGGCCGCGCTAGGCACTATACTATAGCCGCCGGCCGTGCAAGGCGTTCGTCGTGCCGTCTCCAGTTGCCGACGGCCCCGTTCTGTGGCAAGACGGTCATGTTCGAAACTAGACCGAAGAGTTTAGCCATGACCGACTTTGCCCGGCGTCGCACCATGATGGTCGACACGCAGGTCCGCCCATCGGATGTGACCAAGTTTCCCATCATCGAGGCGATGCTCGCGGTCCGGCGCGAAGTATTCGTGCCTGCCGACAAGCGCGAGGCCGCCTATGTGGGCGAAAACATCGAGGTCGCGCCGGGCCGGGTGGTCCTTGAGCCGCGCACGCTCGGCAAGATGCTCGACGCGCTGGATATCCAGCCGGACGATCTGGTCCTCGATATAGGCTGCACGATGGGCTATTCGACTGCGGTGATCGCGCATATGGCCGAAGCAGTGATCGGGGTCGAATGCGATCCGGCGCTGGCGGGCGAGGCGCAGGCCGCGCTATCGTCCGAGTCTGTGGACAATGCAGCGGTGGTCGAGGCGCCGCTCGAGGCGGGGGCGCCCAAGCATGGCCCCTACAACGCGATCCTCATAGAGGGCGCGATCGAGACGCTGCCGCAGGTGATCGCCGACCAGCTTCGCGAAGGCGGGCGGATCGCGGCGATCTTCATGGATGGTGCGCTTGGCGTGTGCCGCATAGGGCACAAGCACGGCGGCGCCATCGCATGGCGTTTCGGGTTCAATGCGGCGGCGCCGGTTCTGCCGGGGTTCGTCCGGCCGCGCGCCTTCGCTCTTTAGGCCGGTTAGGCCGGCGGGACGGATCGGCTTTCGCCGCGCGCGGATGCGCCATGCGGCCAGTATCGGTGAAGACAGGGGACGGGAGAGTGGCTATGGCACGAGGGACATTTCCGGCGATGGCAGGCGCGGCGGCGCTTTCGGCGCTCGTGGCGGTGACGCCGGGGCGCGCCTCGGCCGAGACGCTGACCGACGCGCTGATCATGGCCTACCGCAATTCGCATCTGCTCGAACAGAACCGGGCGGTGCTGCGGGCGGCGGATGAAAACGTGGCGCTTTCGGTCGCCACGCTGCGGCCGGTGATCAACTTCGTGGCCTCGGGCGAGACGGTCACGCCCGCAACCCCCTCCACCTACTACAACAACCTCTATGGCACGCTCGCGCTGTCGGCGACGATGACGATCTACGACTTCGGACGGACGCGCAACGCCATCGAGGCCGCCAAGCAGACGGTGCTGGCCACGCGGGCCGCGCTCGTCGGGGTCGAACAGCAGGTCCTTCTCAATGCGGTGCGCGCCTATCTCAACGTCCGGCGCGACAGCCAGGCGGTGGCGCTGCAGCAAAGCAACGTGCGCGTGCTGTCGCAGGAGCTGAAGGCGACGAAGGACAAGTTCGACGTCGGCGAAGTGACCAAGACCGATGTCGCGCAGGCCGAAGCCGTGCTGGCCGCATCCCGGGCGGGACTCGAGGCCGCTCGCGGCACGCTCGCCGTCTCTCGCGAGGCATTCAAGGCCGCGACCGGCGCCTATCCCTCGCATCTGGCGCCGCCCCCCGGGGCCCCCGCGACCGCGCCTTCGCTCTCGGCGGCCGAATCCATCGCCCAGCGGGTGCATCCGTCGATCTTGCAGGCGCGCTATCAGCTTGGCGCTGCCGACTACAATGCCAAGCGCGCCGCCGCGGCGACCAATCCCAACCTCACCGCCAATCTCAAGAGCGGGATCGACAACAAGGGCAATACCGGGTCGAGCCTCGGCATCACCTTCACCCAGCCGATCTATTATGGCGGCCAGCTGTCGGCCGCCTATCGTCAGGCCGCCGCCAACCGGGACCAGGCCAAGGCGGGGCTGATGCAGGCCGCGGTGACGGTATCGCAGAATCTCGGCAGCGCATGGTCGCAGCTTCAGGTCGCCGATGCCTCGATCATCGCCAATCAGCAGCAGGTTCGTGCCGCGCAGGTGGCATTCAACGGCGTGCGTGAGGAGGCCAAGTTCGGCTCCCGCACGACGCTCGATGTGCTCAACGCCGAACAGAGCCTTCTGAACGCCCGTCTCTCGCTTCTCACTGCGCGGACGAATCGCGACATCGCCGAATATTCCCTGCTGGCCGCGATGGGGCTGATGACCGCGGAACACCTGAAGCTGGGCGTTCCGGTCTTCGACCCAACAGCCTATTACAACGCCGTGAAGAACGCGCCCGCCGCCCTTAGCCCACAGGGCCGTGCGCTGGACCGCATTCTCAAGACGATCGAGCCGCAAAAGTGATCCCGGCTTTCGGTGGCGGCAGTCTGACCGCCGCCGGATGCCCGGACATGTGCCGGACCGTTCAGCCCGCGCCGCGGGTGTTTGTTGTGTCGTGCCCCGCGCGCGGCTACAATCCGGCCCGAGCAGTAAGAGGTTCTCGCATGTCCGAACGGATGACGAACATGGAGATCGAGGACGTCCTGTCCTCGATCAGGCGGCTGGTTTCCGAGGATAGCGCGCTCAAGACGCGCCGGAATGACCTGCCCGAATCCGGCCCGGCCGCAAACCGGCTGGTCCTTACCCCCGATTTCAGGGTGATTGCCGACAGGGCCGCGAATTCGGCGCCGTCCGAGCCGCCGCGTGCCTTGGCGGATGAAATGGATGATGGCGGCGGAAGGGCCACGGCTGATGAAAGCGGCGCCGCCGAACCGCAGAGCGAGGGCGCGGCGGTGACCCGTTCCGCGCCCACTGGCTCGATCGATCCGGCTGCGCGGGATGACGCGCTTGAGGGCGACGTGACGGCGTCGTCGCACCAGGCGGCGGAGTGCGCCGATACGACTGACACCGCGGCCGCGCGGCCCTCGGCGCCGGGCGATCATGGCGATGAGGACGCGCCCGGGACGGGCCCCGGGGATGCGGAGCGACCGGCCGCGATCGCCGACGCCGGGATTGCCGACGCCGGGACTTTCGACATCGCCGCTTCGGCGGCCGGGAAAACCGATAGCGCGGATGCGGTGCGGCGGGTCCTGTTTTCGGCCGAGGCCACTCCGCCCCGGACGGCGGATTGGTTCGACCGGGCGGTCGACGGCGAAGAAATCGAAGAGGATCTGACCCGGGCGGTGCAGGAAGCGCTGGCGCCGGCGCGGGCTACGCTCGGGGATTCTCCGGCCGGGGCTACCGGCGGTGCGGATGCGGCGCGTGCGGCAGAGGGCGCCGCCAATGCAGCTCAGGCACCCGACGCGGCGCAGGTGTCGGGCGGAATCGACGACAATGCCAGCGCCGATCGCGCCTGGGATGCGGCAACGGCGCTGTTGCGCGACAGGATCGCGCGGCTGGAAGCCGCGGTCGCGGAGCCGGCTGCCGAGGACGCGGCCGTCGATGCGCAGGCGGGCACGCAAACGGCCGAGGATCGCGAAGAACGCCCCGTCATGTCATCGCCGCCGCGCGGTGCGGGAGCCGGGGCCGCGCATGCCGCGGGCGGACAGGCCGACGGCCACGCCCCGCCCGAGAGCAGCGAACGCGCGTCCTTCCGGTCGGCGCGGCAGGCCCCGGGCCCCGGCCGGGAGGATGGGCAGGCAAGGTCCGCGGCGGATGACGTTCGGACAATCGAGCGGCCCGCAGACACTCCGGTGCCGGAGGCGGGGCCGGCGGACAGCGCGCGGCTCGGCGCGGAGGCGGCTGTGGCGGCCGGGGCGGAAGTCGCCGGGGCTGCCGGGACGGACGCCGCGCCACGGGCCGGTCTCTCTGACCCCCTGCTTGCCGAGCCCATGCCTGCCGGCGACGCCCATGTCCGCGATGGCACGCATGGCGGTGACGCCAATCCCGACGATGCCGGTTTCATAGACGAGGAAACGCTTTACGAGATCGTGCGCCAGATCCTCCGTGAGGAGCTTCAGGGTACGCTTGGCGAACGGATCACGCGCAACGTGCGCAAGATGGTGCGCGCCGAAATCAACCGGGCGCTCGCCGCCCGCCGCATGGACGAGGATTGAGCAACGGCCGCGAGGCTCGAGCCTCGATGCGCGTGCGATGCGCGACAGGCAGCGCTCGCGAATACGCCGAGGCCTCTTGACCGGGCGCCCCAGAGGGGGAACCCGGGCCCGGCTGGGGGTCCACGCCGTCGGCGTCGCCGGAAGAGGGCGGCGGATGGGTGATGCCCGGGGCTTTTGCCGGATGCGGCGCGGCGGACCCCGGCCCCCGCGTGCGGGGCGATCGTCGCCTTGAAGGGGGCGTTTCCCGGGGCTTGCACCAGTGCGGCGGGGGCGACCTGGGCGCCTCGTCGCGAGGGCCGTGCCGCAATAGTGTTGGGGAGCGCTCGGGATATCGGCGGTGAACAGGCCATCACCGGGACAAGCCCCTGCCGCGGCCGGGCCCCGTCCGCCGCGCGGGCATTGGTTCGACACCCGCGGGCGCCGTCAAAACGGCCTCAACCACGGGGTCTCGATGTCCCTTGGAAAGGGTCCCCGACGGGGGCGAAAGCGAGGGGGCCGCGACGCGCAAGCGCTGCGGCCCCTTCGATCCTCGAAATTCCGGGACGGGCTGGTTCAGGCGGCTTCGGCCTGCAGTTCCAGTTCCAGCGCGTGGCGGCGTTCGCTTTCCTCGCGCGACAATGCGACCGAGGTGCGCACGCCCTTGGCGACGAATTCCATCAGCCCCTTGACGACACGCTCGTTCGGGTCGATCCCGGCGCAGCTCAGCACTTCGCGCCCGTCACGGGAGCGCGCCCAACGGGCGATCTGGTCGGGCCCGTTGCCGTATTTCTTGTCATCGGCGATCGCATCGTCGAGTGCGGCCAGAACCACCGCGGCGAAAAGCTTGCGCGCGCGTTGACCCTGTTCGGCGTTGAATGCGGTACCGTCAACGAGATGTGCCATCCTGTCGTCCTTATTCTTGCTCTTGCAATTTTTGGCGTTCGGCGAATATGGCGTTTTTCAGCCGATTCGGTATCCCCTGACGCACATGTCTGTCATGCGTTATATGCATGGCAGGGCATATGGGGCCCATCATCTTCACGATCGTGTCGAAAGGGCCACGATCTCTTGCGTGATCGACCCGCGCGCGTCCGGCGCTACGGCGATTTGGCGCCAGTGGTGGATGTCTGCCGCTTGCATGTCACGCGCGTTCGTGCCCTGCGCGTGAAAGTTGTTCGCAACCCGGCGGGCCGCCGGTTCCGGCCCCCCCGGCGCGAGCGCGCGGGTTCAGTCGTCGATCGGCGACAGGCGCGCCGGCCCGGCCTCCATCCGCGGGGCGAGACGGTCGAAGCGAACATGCGCCAGCGCCTCGTTTCCAGCACGGGTAAAGAGCGTGCCGACCGCACGGTCCCCGGCGGTGATCGCGGTGCCCACCGGCGCCGCGCCTTCGATCCGCAAGCGGCGCAATCCCTTGCGCAACTCCGTCTTGTGCTTCATCCGCGCGGTGACCTCCTGGCCGACATAGCAGCCCTTGCGGAAATCGACGCCCGAAAGACGTTCGAAGCCCGCCTCCAGTATGTAGCTTTCGTCGGGCTGCAACTCGATCAGGCTTTCGGGGATGCAATGGGCTACGCGCAGCGCATCCCAGTCCGGCCGGTCGGCGGCATGGGCCTCGGTCTCCGTCGCGCCTCCTGCACCATCGCCGGCCCCGTCGAGATAGAGCCGCCATCCCATCGCCTCGTGCCGCGGATCGGCAAAGGCCCCCGCCGGGGGCGTGCCGGTGCCGCGCAGGACCGCCCCGTCATGGGGCGCGATCTCGACCTTGGCGCGCAGGCGATACATCGTAAGCCGTCTAAGCAGCATCTCGGCAAGCCCGGAATGGACGTCGATCAGGATCGTCTCCCCCCGCGGCACCAGGAAGAAATCCGCCAGATATTTCCCCTGCGGGCTGAGCATGGCCGCATAGACCATACCGTCGCGCAGCCGGCGGACATCGTTCGTCACCAGACCCTGCAGGAAGTCCTGCCGCTCGGGGCCGGTGACACGCAGCAGGCTTCGGTCGTCGATCCGTTCGGTGCTCATGCAAAAATCTCTCACGGTTTCCACTGAAGAGTTATAATCTGTTTGAAGAACCGCAACAGGGAGGACGGCATGCGCGCGCCGATTTCCGTTGTTATCGCGTGCACCGATGCGCAGGACCATCTGCCGCGCCAGATGGCGGCGCTGGCCGAAGGGCTGGCCGAGGGGCTTATCCGCGAACTGATCGTGGTGGATGGCGGATCGACCGATTCGACCGTCGCGATGGCGACGGAGGCCGGCGCCAAGGTGCTTGCAGGTCCGTCCGAGATGATCGCGGCACAGCGCTTGGGGGCGGCTTCGGCAACCGGTGAATGGCTGCTCTTCGGTGCTGCCGGCAGCGCACTGGCCGAGGGCTGGACGGGTCAGGTCTTTCGCCATCTGGAACGCACGCCGGACATGGCGGGCGCGCTGCCGGCGCTACGCGTGGTGCGGTCGCGTTGGCGGCCGCTGGCGCCGCGGCCCGCGCGCTGGCTTCTGGTGCCGCAGGGGCTTTATCTGGTGGCGGCGAGCGCGGGCGGCGGCGTGCGCGGCCCGCTGCGGCTGGAGCAGCAGCTCAGGGGGCGCCTCGTGCGGCGCTGAGATGGGCGGACTTTCCGCCGGGCCGGTCGTCATCTGACGGGGCGCCGCCGCCTTCGCCGCCGCCTTCGCCATCGTCGATGGTCGGGTCGGCTTCGGGGGCCGGGCCACCGGGCGACTCGGTACGAAACTGCAGACGATACAGATCGGCATAGGTGCCGCTGCGGGCGATCAACTCTTCGTGCCGGCCGGAGTCGACCACCTGCCCGGCCTGCATCACCACGATCTTGTCGGCGTCACGCACGGTCGAGAGCCGGTGCGCAATGACCAGCGTCGTGCGCCCTTCGGACAATCGGTCGAGCGCGGATTGCACCAGCGCCTCGGAACGGGCGTCAAGCGCCGAGGTGGCCTCGTCGAGCAGCAGGATCGGCGCATCGCGCAGCAGGGCGCGGGCGATCGCGACGCGCTGACGCTGCCCGCCCGACAGGCCCGAACCGCGCGGGCCCGCCGGCGTGTCTATACCCAGCGGCAGATCGGCGAGGAACTCGGAGACATGGGCCGCGTCGAGGACCCGGCGCAACTCCGCCTCGGTCACCCCGGGGCGTCCCATCACGATATTGTCGCGAATGGTCTCGTCGAACAGGGCGGTGTCCTGCGACACGACCGAGAACAATCCGCGCAGAGCGGCGAGATCGAGGTTGCGCAGGTCGCGGCCACCGATGCGGATCGTGCCGGCGCGCGGATCGGCCAGCCGCGCGAAGAGGTTGAATATGGTGCTCTTGCCGGCGCCGGAGGGGCCGACGATGGCCGTCGTCTGCCCGGCCTCGGCTGTAAAGTTCAGCCCGTGGAGAACATCGGTGTCGGTATAGCCGTAATGGACATGATCGACTTCGATCCGCATCGTCTCGGGCTGGGGTTCGGGCCGCGCCGGCGTCGTGATCGACGGCATCACTGCAAACAGCGCATGGACCCGTTCGAGGCTGGCGAGGACCGCCTGCCACGCGCCCGAGACCGAACCGATCCGGCGCAGGGGTTCGAAGATCAACGCCATGGCGGTGAAGAAACTCATGAATTCGCCCACCGTCTTCTGGCCCTGGACGATCTGGTAGCCGCCATAGGTCAGAACGCCCGCGAAGCCGATGGCGGCGACGACGTCGATCAGCGCGGGAATGCCGGCGCCGCTCGACTCGGCCCGGATCTGGGCGCCGATGAAGTCGCGCAACTGGCTGCGGTAGCGGCCGCCCTCGCGCCGTTCGCTGCCGGTAAGCTGGATCGTCACCATGCCGTGAAAGATCTCGTCGAGCCGGGTCGCAAGCAGCGCCGCACCCTCGCGCGAGATGCGGCTGGTACGGCGCACCACCTTCTGCAGCAGCAGGATCGGCCAGATCAGCAGCGGGGCCCCCGCCACCGCGATCAGCGTCCAGCGCCAATCGACCGAGACCGCGACGCCGATCAGCGAGGCCAGTGCCACCGCATCCCGCCCCAGTGCCGCGATGACCGAACTCCACAGCAGACGAAGTGCTCCGGTGTCGCCGCGCACCCGCTCGATCAGCGCGCCCGGCGAATGGGCCTGATGAAAGCCCTGATCGAGCCGCATCAGGTGATCCACGAGATCGGTCTGGAGCGCGGCCACGATGCGTTCGCCCGAAATCGACATGAGCACCCGCTGGCCCAGCCCCGAGAGCGCGCGCAGGATGAACACCCCGCTGACCGCCAGTGCCACCAGAACCACCGACTGCGCCTGCCCGCCGACGAAGATCTTGTCGAACATCGGGCGGACCAGATAGGACAGCGCCCCCATCATGCTGCCCTCGACGCTCATCAGCAGGAGTGCCGCCGCCATCATCCAGCGGTAGCGGCGCATGTAGTCGCGCCAGATCCAGCGAAAGAGCGACAGCGGCGTCATGGCTGCGGGTCCCATCGGCCCGCCTGCCATTCGCGGAAGCTCGCGGTCACCTCCTCGCGGTCGTATTCGGTGCGGATCCATTCCATCAGGCCGATTCCGGTGCGGCGGCGCTCGCGGTCATAATAGCGCAGGAAATGGTCGAGCACGCCTGTGTCGGTCGATTTCAGATGCACGTGCCGCCAGCTGAGCTGACGGTCCGCCTCGACGGCGGAGCGGCCCTCGATCATCATCAGGTAGAGTGCGGCGGCAAAACCCGCCCGGTCGGCGCCCGACTTGCAATGCATGACCATGGGTTTGTCGAGCGCGCGAAAGAGGCGCTCCAGCTCGATCAGGGTTTCGGGCGGGGGCAGGGTCTTGGCCGAGAAGGGCAGGTGAAGGTCCACCATCGTCATGCCCAGCCGGCGGCAGGCGTCGCGTTCGAGCTGGTAATAGCTGAGCCCCGTCGCGCCGCGCAGGTTCAATACCGTCCGGATGCCGCGTTCGGCATAGCGCCGCAGGCGCGCGGGCGACGGCTGGTTGGAGCGGTAGACCCCATCGGCCACGCGATGGAAGTTGGTCCACCAGAGCCGGAGGAAGGCATGATCCATCAGGTTGAAATGCGCAATCGCCCGGCGCCGGTCGCGGGGATCGTCCAGATCGTATTCGCGGGGAATATTGAAGCGGTCTTCGAGGGCCTTGACCCGTTGCCGTATGGTTCTGAGCATCCGTTCTCCGCCGGGTCATCCCCCCGTTTCGATCTGCGCGGTCTAACCGGAATCGGGCGCCCCGGCAAGCGAGGCTGCCCGGCCAATTGCCGCAGCCAGCCGATCCTTGGGGACGGGGCGGGCACGGACCACGGGGCGGGCGCGGCCGCGACCCGGGCCGGCCGCCCGCGCCGTGGTCCGGTTTCGGCGCCCGATCGCGGGGCGGACGATGGCGGGGTGGGTGTCGAGGGGCGACCGATGGCGGACGCGCCTTGGTAGTTGCGGCCGGCCGGGGGCCGCGGGCGGGAGGCGGCGGCCCCGACGCGTGCGGGCGCCCGATTGACGGGGCGGGGCGTGCGGATTACGCAGGAGCGTCCCTGAGACAGGAGCCCCTGATGAGCCTTGCGAACGGCCGTGCCTATCTTGCCATCCCCGGTCCCTCGGTGGTGCCGGACCGGGTGCTTGCAGCGATGCATCGTGCCTCGCCCAACATCTACGAGGGGCCGTTGCACGCGCTGACCGAGAGGATCCGCGACGATCTGAAGGCCGTGGCCGGGACGCGACAGAACCTCGCGATCTACATTGCCAACGGTCACGGCGCCTGGGAGGCGGCGAATGCCAACCTTTTCTCGCGCGGCGACAGGGCGCTTGTCCTGGCGACGGGCAGTTTCGGTCTGGGCTGGGCGGAGGCCGCGCGGCGCATGGGCGTTGCGGTCGAGGTGCTGGATTTCGGCCGGTCGGCGGCGGTCGACTGCGCGCGCCTGCACGACACGCTCGCGGGTGATCGTGCCGGAACGATCAAGGCGGTGCTGGTCACACAGGTCGATACCGCGACATCGGTCAAGAACGACATCCCCGCCATTCGCGCGGCGATCGACGCGGCCGGGCATTCCGCCCTGCTGGCGGTGGATGCGATCGCGGCGCTGGGATGCGATCCGATGCGGATGGACGATTGGGGCGTCGATGTCCTTGTCGCGGCAAGCCAGAAGGGGCTGATGACTCCGCCCGGGCTGGGATTGCTGTGGTTTTCCGGACGCGCGCGCGAGCGCTGCCGCGGCGGTGATCTGGCGACCCCGTATTGGGACTGGGCGCCGCGCGCCGATGCCGGCCTGTTCCATCAATATTTCGGTGGGACGGCGCCGACCCATCACCTCTTCGGACTGGCGGAGGCGTTGGAGATGATCCTGCGCGAGGAGGGGCTCGAGGCGGTCTGGGCGCGGCATGCGCGGCTGGCGCGCGCGGTCTGGGCGGCGTTCGATGCCTGGGGTGCCGGCAACCCCGACATCGCGCTGAACGTGCGCGAGCCGGCGCAGCGGGGCCACGCCGTAACGGCGGCGCGCTTGGGTGCCCCCCATGCCACCGCCTTGCGGCGATGGCTGGAGGAAAAGGCGGGGGTGACGCTCGGCATCGGGCTGGGTATGGCCGAGCCGCACGAGCCCGCCTATCACGGCTATCTGCGCGTGGCGCATATGGGGCATGTGAATGCCCACATGACGCTGGGTGTGCTGGCGTCCATGGATGCCGGTCTGAAGGCGCTGGGCGTCGCGCATGGCGCGGGCGCGACGGAGGCGGCGGCACAGGTGGTTGCGCAGGCCTGACACGGCCCCGCCGCGGCCCGTGCCCCGGAGGGGCGCGTCGCGGCGGTCCGGGTCGTATCTGAAGATGTGACGCTGCGGTGAGGCCGCGCCGCGGCGGCGCTGCCCCCGCACCCCCGCGGTATTGGGACCCGAAAGAAGGGGCAGGGCGCGGCCACGGTGGGGGTAAGGCGATGCGTGTCGGAACGCGGCGGAAGGCGCCCGCGGTGGCGTGCGGCGTTGCGATCTTATGTTTTCGCGAACTGCATGGGGGGCGTCTGCGGGAGGCGCGGCATGTCCGGGCCTTGTCAGACAGCGGGCCTTGTCGGACAGTGGGCCTTGCCGGACAGTGGGCCTTGCCGGACGACGGGGGCCTTGCCCGACGACGGGCGATCAGCCGGCGCGGGCGTCCGTCAGAGCGTCCGTCAGAGCGTCGGGCAGGGCGCGGGCGAGAATGTCGAGCATGGCGGGCGGCGCGCAGCTTATACGGATGCAGCGATCCTGCGGGGCGGTGAAGGGCATGCGCACGAAGATGTCGCGCGCGGCCAGCGCTTGCAGCACCCGGCGGGCGAAGGCTCCGTCCGCGCCGCAGTCCATGGCGACGAAATTCGTGGCCGAGGGCAGGGGCGCCAGCCCGTTTGCACGCGCGATCTCGCCGATCGCATCGCGTGCGGCCGCGACGCGGGCGACGGTCGCTTGCAGGTGGTCGCGATCGGCCAGTGCGGCGAGCGCACCGGCTTGTGCAATGCGGTTCACGGCGAAATGGTTACGGATCTTGTCGAAGGCGCGGGCCAGTTCCGGCGCGGCAATCGCGTAGCCCAGGCGCGCGCCGGCCATGCCGTATGCCTTCGAGAACGTGCGCATCCTGATCAGCCGCGGATCGGTGGTGTCGAACGGCAGGATCGCATCGGCGGGCGCGAATTCGACATAGGCCTCGTCGAGGACAAGCAGGCAGCCGTCGGGCAGCGCGTCGAGCAGCGCCGCGATCCGCGCGGCGCGATGGTACGAACCCATCGGGTTGTCCGGATTGGCGAGGTAGAGCAGCTTGGCGCCGGTGGCCGCGGCACATGCGACCAGCGCTTCGGGGTCTTCGTGGTCGTCGCGATAGGGAACGGTATGCAGCACGCCGCCATGGCCCGCCACATGGTAGTTGAAGGTCGGATAGGCGCCGGCCGAGGTGACCACAGCATCGCCCGGCGCGATCAGCAGGCGCACGAGATAACCCAGGAGCGCATCGATCCCCTCACCGATGGCGATCGTCTCGGGGCGGATCGCATGGTGGCCGGCAAGGGACTGGCGCAGGTCGTGATTCTCGGGGTCGCCATACATCCACGTATCGGTCGCCGCCCGGCGCATCGCCTCGACGGCCGCGGGCGATGGACCGAAAGCCGATTCGTTGGCACCCAGTCGGGCACGGAAGGGACGCGCGCGGGCGCGCTCCTGCGCTTCGGGGCCCACGAAGGGGACGGCGGCGGGCAGCTGGCTGGCAAGGGCGGTGTAGCGCGGTCCGGTCATGGCCACAATCTCAAGCCGAATTCCGCCCCGTCGGCAAGGGGGATCGCGCGGCGGGGCACGGGCGCGGGCCGGCGGGGCTTGTGCTTCGTCGCCGTCTTCGGCGTTATGGGGCGGCATGCACCCGCAGGAGCCCGATCATGGAACGGCGCGCCACGCTCGCCCCCTTGTCCAACCCGACTTTTCGGTCTCTGTGGATCGCGTCGAACGTGTCCAACCTGGGCGGGCTGATCCAGGCCGTGGGCGCCGCCTGGCTGATGACCAGCCTGGCCAGTTCGGCGGGAATGGTGGCCCTGGTACAGGCGTCGAACACGCTGCCGATGATGGCGTTTTCACTGATCGCCGGTGCGATGGCGGACAATCTCGACCGCCGCCGGATCATGGTGTTTGCCCAGACGATGATGCTCGCGACTTCGGCCGTGCTCGCGGTGATGGCATGGTTCGGCTGGCTCACGCCATGGGCGCTGCTGGCCTTCACCTTCCTGATCGGCAGCGGCAATGCGCTCTACAACCCGTCGTGGCAGGCGTCGGTCGGTGATATCGTTCCGCGTGACGACCTGCCGGGGGCGGTGGGGCTGAATTCCATGGGGTTCAACCTGATGCGTTCGGTCGGACCGGCGCTGGGCGGGGCTATCGTGGCGCTGGCCGGCGCGGCGGCGGCCTTCATGGTCAACGCGGTAACCTATCTGGCGCTGATCGGGGCGTTGATGCGATGGCGTGTGCGCCCGCGCGAAACCCGGCTCCCGCGGGAGGCGCTATGGCCCGCGCTGTCGGCGGGATGGCGCTATGCCTCGATGTCGCCGGCGCTGATGCGGGTCACGGCGCGCGGCGCGTTGTTCGGCTTGGCGGCCAGTTCGGTTCTTGCGCTGCTGCCGCTCTACACCCGCGACATGCTGGGCGGAAACGCCTTCGATTACGGCCTGTTGCTGGGATGTTTCGGTGTCGGCGCGATCGGCGGCGTGACAGCCAGCCCGCGCCTTCGGCAGAGGCTGCCCAACGAGATGGTCGTGCGCATCGCCTTCGCGGGGTTCGCGCTGGCGACGGGGCTGCTTGCGGCGCTGCCGGTTATGGCGGTGGCTGTGGTCGCGCTGGCGCTGGCCGGTGCCTGCTGGGTGATGGCGCTGTCGCTCTTCAACGTGACGGTGCAGCTTTCGACCCCGCGCTGGGTGGTGGGACGCGCGCTGAGCATCTACCAGACCGCGACCTTCGGCGGCATGGCGGGGGGAAGCTGGCTGTGGGGCCTGGTGTCGGACGCGCATGGCGCGCCGGATGCGCTTGCGGTGGCGGCTGCCGTCCTTCTGGTCGGCGCGATCGCCGGGCGCTGGCTGAGCGTGGCCGACTTCGGCAGCCTCGATCTCGATCCGCTGGGACAGTTTCGCGAACCGGCGCTGCGGCTCGATCTGAAGATGCGCAGCGGGCCGATCATGGTCATGGTGGACTACCGCATAGACCAGGGGGACATCGACGCCTTCCTTGCCCTCATGCGGCGCCGCCGGCGGATCCGCATCCGTGACGGCGCCCAGCAATGGGCGCTGCTGCGCGATCTGGAAAACCCCGAGATATGGACCGAGACCTACCATGTCCCGACGTGGGCCGACTACATTCGCCACAACGAGCGGCGGGTGAAATCGGATGCCGAGGTCACCGCGCAGCTGCGGGCCCTGCATCGCGGCGAGAGCCCGCCCCGCGTGCATCTGATGATCGAGCGTCAGACGGTGCCGGTGCATGACGATCTGCCCCTGAAGATGACAGACGTGGCCTGAACTGCGAGCAGATCGGCCCTGCCCGCGGGTGGCGTCGCCGGATTGCATCGCCGTTGCGGATCGGGGGTGCCGGCGCAGGTCCGCAACGGCGCGTATGGCTGCGATCAGCGCGTCGCCGCTGCGTCCTTTGCAGCGGCCGCGGCCCGCGCGATACTGTATCATCACAGATGGAGGCGATCATGCCCAGCATAGAGGCCGCGTTCACCGGGCAAACGGTGTTGACGACATTCGAGATGACCCCGGGCACCTGTCAGGATCTTCTGGAGGAACTGGAAGAGGCCTATCGTGAATTCATCCGCCATCAGCCGGGGTTCCTTGGTGCCGGGCTGCATGTGAACGATGCCCACACCCGGATCGCGAATTATTCGCAGTGGCGCCGGCGGGAAGATTTCCAGGCGATGCTGCGGCAGACGGAGATGCGCGAGCGGAACCGGCGGATGGCGGCGCTGTGCACGCGGTTCGAACCGGTCATGTATGAGGTCGCCGCCGTCTTCTGACCCTCACGCGTATGGGCGCGGCCCGCGGCCGCAGCCGGCGGTGCACGATCGACAGGAGCGGGCCGGGCGGGCCGCGTCCCGACCGCGCACCGGATCGCGCGGCCCGCGACCGGCGGTGCGACCCGTTTCCGCCCTGGGCACGCGGAGCTGCCCGGGTCGCTCATGCCGGTCCGCCCTTGCCGGTCGTGCCGCGATCGGGCAAGCAGGGGGCTATGCGCCCCGGCCGGCGGCGCGACGGAACGGCGGCTTCGGCCGCGAAAGCGGGAGAGAGGCGCATGCGCTTGCGAATCGTGTTGATGCTGGGACTTCTGGCAACGCTGGGTGCCTGCGGCGCGGCTTCGTCCTCGCTTCCCTTCTAGGCGAAGACCGCATGAGCGGCAGCGCGGCGCCCTCGCCGGATCAGCTGTGCTTGCGCTTCTTTACACCGCCGCGCTGGCCCGGTCGGCCGGCCGTGGAGCGTCCGCGTGCGGCGCCCGCCGCCTGCACCGCCTCCTCGATCGCGGACTGCCGGGCAAGCGGATCCTCGGATACCGCGAGTTCCACCGCCTCCAGCCGCTTGATCTCGTCTCGCATTCGCGCGGCCTCCTCGAATTCGAGATTCTCGGCGGCCTTGCGCATCTGCAGCCGGAGCGCGTCGAGATGGGCGGCGAGGTTCTGCCCGACCAGAGGCTTCTCGACCTTCGCCGTCACCCGGGC
>JASBUM010000126.1 GCA_030147905.1 Acidimangrovimonas sp. | reverse complement strand
CGTTTCTCGACGCTCAACGCGCTGTCGTCGGGGCGGGCCGAGATCATTCTCGGCCGTGGCTCCTTCACCGAATCCTTCCCGCTGTTCGGATACCGGCTGGAGGATTACGAGATCCTCTTCGAGGAAAAGCTCGGCCTGCTGCTGGACCTTCTGCGCAAACCGCGGGTCAGCTGGGCGGGCAAGACCCGCGCGGCGCTGCGCGATGCGGTGGTCCATCCGCGGCTCGAACAGCCGCTGAAGGTCTGGATCGGCCTCGGCGGCAGCCCCGAATCGGTGATCCGCGCCGTGGCCAGCGACCTGCCGATGATGCTGGCGATCATCGGCGGCGATCCCGCGCGCTTCCGCGGCCATGTCGATCTCTATCACCGCGCCTGTGCACAGCTCGGCCGTCCGCCCCGGCCGGTGGGCGTCCATTCGCCCGGCCATGTCGGTCCGACCGACGCGGCGGCACGCGAACAGCTCTGGCCCCATTACCGGCGTCTTCACGACACCATCGGAGCCGAACGCGGCTGGCCGCCGATCACCCGCGCACAGTTCGAGGGCGAAATCGAATCCGGTTCGCTCTATGTCGGCAGCCCCGAAACGGTCGCACGCAAGATCACGGCGACGATGCGCGGCCTCGGGCTGGGACGTTTCGACCTGAAATATGCCTCCGGGCCGATGCCGCACGGGCAGCTCATGGACTCGATCCGGCTCTATGGCGAAGAGGTGGTGCCGCGGGTGCGCGCCGCGCTGAACGCGCCGGACGCGGACAGGCCGGATCACGCCCCGCGCGGCTCCTGACCCCAGTCTTCCGCCTGCATCTCCGCCAGCCGGCTGACGGTACGGGCGAATTCGAAAGACCCCGCCCCCTCGACATAAAGCCGCTCGGGCCGGTCCGCGGCCGACGCGATCAGGCGTACCCGCGCTTCATAGAGCGTGTCCACCAGGGTGACGAAACGCTTGGCCTCGTTGTAGTTGGCGGCCGACAGATAGGGGATGTCCTCGAGGATCAGGACCTTGACCGCTTCGGCGAGCGCGAGGTAGTCGGCAGGACCCAGGGGCCGGCCACAGAGATCCCAAAAGCGGACCCGCGCGACCCCCTCGCGGAACTGGCCAAGTTCCACCGTACGACCCTCGACATCAAGCCGCAGCGCCGCGGCCTCGTCACCCTCCGCGCCGGTCAGTCCGCGCCAGATCCGCCCGATCTGCGCGGCCTGCGCGGGCCCCGCCGGCGTGAACCAGACGGCCCCCCCCTGCGACCGCGTCCGGCGGTAATCGGCCCCGCCGGTCAGCGCGAGGACCTCCAGCCGATCGCGCATCAGGGCGATGAAAGGCTCGAAGAGCGGACGGTTGAGACCGTCCTTGTAGAGATCCTCGGGCGGCCTGTTCGAGGTCGTGACGATCACCACCCCCCCATCCAGCAGCCGCTCGAACAGCCGGCCCACGATCATCGCATCCGCGATGTCGGTGATCTGCATCTCGTCGAAGCACAGAAGCCGCAGCCGGGCGATCACGCTTTCGGCGACGGGCCGCAACGCGTCCTCGGCCCCCGCCTGCCGCGCCGCATGCAATGCGTGCTGGATCTCCTGCATGAAGGCGTGGAAATGCACCCGCCGCTTGGCATCAATGGCGGTGGCCTCGTGGAACAGGTCCATCAGCATGGACTTGCCCCGCCCCACCGGCCCCCAAAGATAGACCCCGCGCGGCGGAACGGCGGGCCGGGCAAAGAGACGGGCGACCGGGCCACGATGCCGCGGCGGCGCGCCATGGGCCTCGAGCCAGCCGCGCAACGCCTCGAGCCGGGGCAGAACCGCGCGCTGGGCGGGATCGTCGCGCCATCCCTCGCGGGTCAGACGGGCATCGTAAAGTGTCTCGAGACTGTCGCGCATGCGGCCCTATAATCCGGCCGGGCGGCGATGGGAAGACATCCCGCCGAAGGAACCCCGGCCGCATCCGTGCCGCGCGTCGCCGATCATCGCCGCTGCCAGACGCCGAGGATATAGCGCGCGGTCATCAGGTCCAGATGCGCCCCGCCGCCGTTCTTGGCGATGGTGATCTCGCTTGCCGAGCGGCGAGCGAAGGTGCCGGCATCGAGATCGTAGAAATCCGCGATGACATGATCGGGCGTGATCGCGCCGCGCGACAGCGGAAGCAGAAGCTCGCCGATATGTTCCATGGTGGTGGCGCGCGAATCGACGAACAGGCGCGCGCGCTGCAGGGCGCGGTCGTCCACTTCACGCATCTGCGGTGTATAGGCGCCGATCAGGTCCAGATGGGTGCCCGGGCTGAGCCACTCGCCACGGATCAGCGGTTCGGTCGTCATGGTCGCCGTGCAGATGATATCTGCCTTGCGCACTGCGCCCTCCAGATCATGGGCATGGGACGCGCCCGACACCGACCCGGCGAGGGCACGCGCCTTTTCCACGTTGCGGTTCCACACCACGAATTGCGCGCCCGGAAAGACCGAGCGATAGGCATCGACCATCGAGCGCGCCACCGCGCCCGCGCCGACCAGAAGGATCACCCCGCTGTCGGGGCGCGCCAGCCTGCGCGCCGCAAGCAGGCTGTCGCCGGCCGTCTTCCACTTGGTCACCAGGCCGAAATCGACCATCGCCTCCAACTCGCCGGTCGCGTCGGAGAACAGGCACACCGCCCCGTTCACCGTGGGCTTGCCGCGGGCAGGGTTGTCCGGAAAGACGGTCGCGGACTTGACCGCAAGCCCCATTCCGTCGACCCAGGCCGCACGCGACAGCAGCGCATCCCCGCCCCGCCGCAACAGCGTGTCCGCGATCTCGGCCCGTGCCATGCGATGGCCCGCCTCGAAAGCGACGGTCAGATCGCGCCATTCGAGGCGCGGCTCTATCTCTGGCCCGATGATATCGATTTTCATGCCAGACCGGCCTCCATCTTCCCCAAGAGCCCCTCTTCCACCAACCGCCGCGCCCAGCCTTCGGGCCCGTCGAACAGATGGCCTCGCCAGCCCCGCGCGCGCGCCGCGGCGATATTGTCGGCCCGGTCGTCGGCGAACAGGATCGCCCCCGGCGCCAGGCCACAGTCGGCCTCGACCCGCGCATAGATCCGCGGATCGGGTTTCGTTACCCCCATATGTCCCGAGATATAGCGCCGGTCGAACTCATCCAGGAACGGATAATGTCCGCGCGCCAGCTCGAAGGTCTGGATCCCGAAATTCGTGAGCGCAAAGACCGGCACGCCACGGGCACGCAGCGCGCGCAACAGGGCAACCGAACGCGGGATCTCGGGCCGCGCCATCGCAAGCCAGTCATCGTGCCACATCCGGATGGCCCGGGCATGGTCGGGGTAATCCGCGGCGGCACGCATGACGGTGGTACGGAAATCCGCCCCGCGGTCGATCGCCTCGTTGACGGCGTGCAGATCCACCGCGGCGAAAAGTGCCTCACGCGCGGGGCGGCCGATCACCCGGTCGTAATGGCGTTCGGGCTGCCATTCGATCAGCACGTTGCCGATATCGAAGATCACCGCCTCGGGTGGACTGGTCGTCATCGCGCGCCTCCTTTCGCGGGCCTCGCACCCGCCCTCTTGCGCAAATCGCCGGCCGCGGCGCGGCAGGGGCCCGGCCCTGTCAACACTCTGCGCGCCCTCGACGCCCTCCGCCCCCTCGACGACGCCGGCCCTTCTCAGCGATAAAGCGCATCGGCATGAAAGGCGATATGGTCCTCGATGAAGCTCGCGACGAAGAAATAGCTGTGGTCATAGCCTTTCTGCATCCGCAGCGTTGCGGGCTGGCGGGCGCGGGCGATGGCCGCGGCCAGTGCCTCGGGGCGCAGCAGTTCAAGGAACTGATCGCTGGTGCCCTGATCGATCAGCATCGGCCCGTCGAAGCCCCGCCGCGCGATCTGAAGCGTCGCGTCGTGCGCGGCCCAGGCGGTTTCGTCTTCGCCCAGATAGGCCGTGAACTGGCGCCGGCCCCAGTCCGAGGCGGTCGGATTGGCGATCGGTGCGAAAGCCGAGACCGAGGCGAAGCGGCCCGGCAGGGCCATCGCGAGGGTGAGCGCCCCGTGCCCGCCCATCGAATGGCCGGTGATCGCCTGCGCATCCTCCTCCAGCGGGAAGGCGGCGAAGAGATGCTGCGGCAATTCCTCGGCGATATAATCCCACATCCGGTAATGGGCCGCCCAGGGCGCCCGCGTCGCGTTGACGTAGAAGCCTGCCCCCTGGCCCAGATCGAAGGCCGGATCGTCGGCGACCGTCTCGCCTCGTGGCGAGGTGTCCGGGAAGACGACCGCGATCCCCTCCTGCGCGGCCCAGCGCTGCGCGCCGGACTTGAGCATGGCATTCTCATGCGTGCAGGTCAGCCCCGACAGGAACCACAGAAGCGGCACCGGACCCTCCTGCGCCACATCGGGCAGGAACAGGCCAAAGGTCATCTCGCAGCCGCAACCCGTCGATTCGTGGCTGTAGACACCCTGAACGCCGCCGAAGGCACGGTTTTCCGAAAGCGTCTTCATCCCATTCCCTTTCCTTGCCCGGCCCTATCGGTCTTGGGGCCGCGCCCGTTCAGCCCAGGCTTCCGATCCAGGCGATCACCGCCGACACCGTCAGCACGCTGACCACGGTCGACACCAGGATGGAGGCCGAAACCCGCTGCGGCGCGACCCCGTAATGTTGTGCCAGAATATATACATTGCCCGCCACCGGCAGCGAGGCCGCCGCGATCATGACATGGGCCGAGAAGGCCGGGACGTCATAGACCACAAGCGCCATCAACGCCACCGCGGCGGGATGAAGCACCAGCTTGCATCCGCTCAGCCATGCCGCGACCTCGATCCGCTCGGCCGATTTCGACGCCAGCGAGGCCCCGATGGCGAATAGCGCGCCGGGCGTCGCGGCGCCCCCGAGGATGCCCATGAAATCGTTGACCGGCCCCGGCACCGCAATGCCGCCCGCCGCCCAGATCAGTCCCGCGCCCATCGACACGATCATCGGGTTGCGCATCAGCCCGTCCAGCAACTGGCCGAAGATCGCCAGCCGCAGCTTGCCGGTGCGCGCGGCGGTTATGAGGATGGTGATGACGCTGGAAAAGACGATCAGATCGACCGACAGCACCATCAGGACCGGCCCGGCGGCCGCCTTGCCCAGAACCGCCACCAGCATCGGCACGCCCAGAAAGCCCGTGTTGCCGACGACGGCGCATTGTGCCTCGACCGCGGCCTCGGCCATCGACACGCGCCGCGCCATCGCCACCGCGGTGGCCAGCAGGTAGACCAGCGCACTGGCCGACAGGTAGGCAAGGACGAACTGGGTGTTGTAGATCTGCCCCAACGACAGGTTCGAGGCAAAGCGAAACAGCATCGCCGAGAGCGGAAAGTAGAACACGAAGCGGGTGATCGCGGCCGTGCCTTCCTCGGACAGAAAGCGCGACCGGCCGGCAAGATAGCCCACCACGATCACCGAAAAGAACGGCAGGACGCGGATCAGGACCTCGATCATGCGCGCCTCCTTGATGGCGCACCGGCAAGGGTGGGGCGGCGACGCCGGCGCGGGCCGCCCGAGTGACGCGGAAGATCGACGCTCATGGCCGGCAGATGTCCCCGGCATCCGGCGCCTCGGCGTCCGGTCCACCCCGATCCGCCGCCGCGGTGAGAAAGCTCATCACCTCGGCTGCGGGCTTCTTGCGCTTGGCTGCCGCCGGCACCGTCGCGTCGGGCGCAGGATAGCCCACGGGCAGGATCATCACCGGCTTCTCGGACTCCGGTCGCTCGCACAGCGCGTTGAGGAATTTCATCGGATTGGGCGTATGCTCGAGACAGACGAGCCCGGCGTGATGGATGGCCGCAATCAGCATTCCGGTGGCGATGCCCACGCTTTCGGGGACGTAGTAATG
>JASBUM010000123.1 GCA_030147905.1 Acidimangrovimonas sp. | reverse complement strand
AGCGGATTGACCTGCCGTCCGTCGATCACCAGCAGCCCCGCGGGCGAAAGGTCGGGGTGATACATGCCCGCGTTCATCGCGAAGCCCAGCCGCTCGTTGCGGGCGGCGAGCGCGGTCTCGAGCCGTCCGAAGGTTCCATAGGGAAGACCGTCGGGCGCGGTCTGCCAGATCCGGAGATCGTCGTGGCCGAAGCGTACGGTGCAAAGCGTATAGGACTCGTCGCGGAAGGTGACGGCATGGCAGGCGTCGCGCGCCGCCTCCGCCTGGGCGCGAACCCGCGCCTCCGCCTGTGCCACGGCCTGCGTCGCGCTCGGCGCCGCCGCCGGCCGGTCGGACCTTCGCCTGCCGGTGGTCGATGCGGCGCCGCCTTGTTGCGGTGCGGTGAGGCTGCGCGTGCCCTGCACGGGGGCCGGGCCGCCGGCACTGCCGGGGCCGCCGCCCGCCACGCCGGTCGAAGGCGCCGAGGGCATGCCCACGCCAAGCCCCAGCGCCAGTGCAGCCCGGGCCGCGAAGGTCGCCCCGATCAGCACCGCCGCACTGCGCGCATAGACTGCCCGCTGACGCAGGCCGCGCGCGGGGGCTGCGGGCGCTGCGTGATGCGGACCGAAGCCCGCCTCAGTGTCGCGACGATCCATCATCGTGATCTTCCGCCGGCTGGTCGGGGACGTCGATGTCGCGCCGCACACGAGGTTCGGCGAACAGCCGGCGCGCGTCATCCATGCGATCGAAGCTGTCATCGATGGCAAAGCGCAGCTCGGGCGCGAATTTCAGCGCCAGTTGCCGCGACACCAGGTGACGCAAGGGCCCCGCGTTGCGCCGCAGGGCGGCCAGTGCCTCGCCACGGCCCTCGCCCCCGAGCGGCAGGACGAAGACCGTTGCCACCCGAAGGTCGGATGAGCAGCGGACCTCGGTCACCGTGATCGAGCGTGACGACAGCGCCGGGTCATGCGTCTCGTCGCGCGTCAGGACGTCCGACAGCCTGCGCCGGATCAGTTCGCCTACGCGAAGCTGTCGTTGAGAGGGGCCTTCGCCCGCTGGAAATCGTTTCGATGCCATTGGCGTCACATAGGTGAACCGGGGCGGCGCCGCAACGGGCTTTGCCAAAACCCGCCGGCGCCGCTATTGAAGACCGGCAAGCGAATGCGGAGGAAAGCATGACCGATCTGCCGGGCGTCGTCATCACCGGAATCTCGGGGCGCATGGGCCGGATGTTGTACGAGGTCGTGCGCGCCAGCGACGCGGTCCGCCTTGTGGGTTGTCTCGAACGAGCCGGGCACGACTGGATCGGTCGCGATGCGGGCGAGGCGATGGGCGGCGCGCCGATCGGGCTTGTCGTGGGCGACGATCCGCTGGAGGCTTTCGCGCGCGCGCGCATTGTCCTCGACTTCACCGCGCCACAGGCGAGTCTCGGCTTTGCCGAACTGGCCGCGCAGGCCCGCGCCGTCCATGTCATCGGCACGACGGGCTTCAGCGAAGAGCAGATCGCGGCGCTGGAACCCGCCGCACGTCACGCGGTGATCGTGCGGGCGGGCAACATGAGCCTTGGCGTCAACCTGCTTATGGGTCTGACGCGCAAGGTCGCGCAGGCTCTGGACGCGAGCTTCGACATCGAGATCGTCGAGGCCCATCACCGGCACAAGGTCGACGCGCCCTCGGGCACCGCGCTGATGCTGGGCGAGGCGGCGGCGGAAGGCAGGGGCGCCCGGCTCGATGCGGTCGCCGACCGGGGGCGCGACGGGATCACCGGCCCGCGCGAGCCCGGGCGCATCGGCTTTGCCTCGATCCGGGGCGGCGACATCGTCGGTGAACATGACGTGATCTTCGCCGGCGTCGGCGAGCGGGTCGTGCTGCGCCATGTCGCGACCGACCGGGCGATCTTCGCGCGTGGCGCGCTGCGGGCGGGTCTGTGGGGGCTGGATCGGCGGCCCGGGCACTATTCGATGGCGGATGTGCTGGGGCTCTAGATCCCGGCCCCTCGGCCTTCCGGGCCCTCGGCCCTGCGGTCTTCCGGTCTGTCGATCTTCATCCCGGGTCGTGCGGCGGCCGCAAGGGGTCGGACCTGCCGGACGCTGCTCAGAAGTCGACCGCGATCCCCTTCTTTTCCCAGTCGCCATAGCGGACCGGATCCGGGCCGTCGCGGCCGCCCAGTTCGGCCGGGCGGCGGCAATCCGGTCGCGCGGCGCGGCGCGCCTCGGCTTCGGCCAGCGCGCGGCGGGCGGCCGGGGGCAGATCCTTCGGGCCGGCGTCGCCCGTGGCGCCTCGGGGCTTGCTGTCATCCATGGCGGACATCCATCGGCGGGCTTCCTTGTCAGGCTTGCAGGCTTCATATACGCCGCTGGGGATCAGCGACAAGGCCGGGCCGATGACAGGGGCAGACAGGAACAAGCGCGGCAGGGCCGGCGCGGGGCGCGCCACCGGGGACGATACGGGCGGCGCCCCGGGTTCGGGGCCGCGGGGCAGTGTGGCGCGCGATCGGGGCCGGACGGACGCGAACCCGCGGCGCGCGGCGCTGATGCTGCTCGAGGGCGTGCTGGACGAGGGACGCAGCATGGCCGATCTTCAGGCCGATCCGCGAGGGCCGCTTGCCGCGCTTGCGCCCGATCAGCGCGCTCGTGCCCAGGCACTGGCGCTTGCCACGCTGCGCCATATCGGGCCGGCCGATGCGCTGCTGCGCACACATCTGCGCAAGCGGCCCGTGGCGCGGGTGGAGAACGCGATGCGCATGGCCCTGGCAGAACATGGCATCCTCGGCGTTCCCGCCCATGCCGTCGCCGACGAGACGGTGGGCCTCATCCGCGGGTCGGGGCGGCTGCGTCACCAGGCGGGCTTCGTCAATGCCGTCCTGAGGCGTGCGCTTCCCGATGCGGTGCGGGCCTTCACGGAGGCAGGGCCTCAGCGGCTGCCGAGCTGGCTGCGCGCGCCGATGCTTGCCCATTACGGCACCGCGACCGTAGCGGCCATGGAGGCGGCCCAGGCCGCGCCCCGGCCGCCGGTCGACCTGAGTCTTCGCCATCGTGCGGACGCCGCGGAATGGGCCGCGCGTCTCGGCGCGGAGGTACTGCCGACGGGGGGGCTGCGGCTGATGGCGCCGGGCCAGATCTCGGCGCTGCCCGGTTACGACAGCGGAGAATGGTGGGTCCAGGACGCGGCCGCGGCACTTCCGGCGGCGATGCTTGCGCCGGCCCCGGGTGACACGGTGGTCGACCTCTGCGCGGCGCCCGGCGGAAAGACCATGCAGCTTGTCGCGGCCGGTGCGCGTGTCACCGCGGTCGATCTGTCCGCCCGCCGGATGGAGCGGCTGCGCGCCAATCTCGACCGCACCGGACTGCCGGCTGAATGCCTGGTCGCCGATGCGCTGGAATGGCAGCCGCCGCAACCGGTGCAGGCGGTGCTGCTCGATGCGCCCTGCTCCGCCACCGGCACCATCCGTCGCCACCCCGATCTGCCCTTCGCCAAGCGCCCCGAATCGCTCGCCGCGCTGGTGGCGCTGCAGGCGCGATTGATCGACGGCGCGGCCGCGATGCTGGCGCCGGGCGGGGTGCTGGTCTATGCCACCTGCTCGCTGCTGCCGGCGGAGGGCGAGGATCAGGCCGCCGCGGCGCTACACCGCCATCCGGAATTGCGCAGCGATCCGCTGTTGCCGGCGGGCGCAGATCCGGCGTGGCGCACCCCGGAGGGGCATCTGAGGCTGCGTCCGGATCACTGGCCGGAACGCGGTGGCCTCGACGGATTCTTCATCGCGCGTTTCCGGCGGGCGGGCTGAGCGCCGGGTTTTCGCCGGTGACAGGGCGGGGCCGGACCGCTATGGTTTGGGCGGTCCGCGCCGGAAGCGGTGGCGGCGGTCCGGGGCAGGAAGGGCGCAGACCCGAGAAGATGGTTGAGCAAGCGATGGCAGGCGGGTCGCGGTACGCGGGCTGGGCTGCATGGAAGGCCCGTTTCACCAACAGGATCCATGCACGCCTGGCGGGCATGGGGCCGGCCGCGGCCGGCTTCGTCGCGCAGCCCGAGCCGCGCAGCATCGGCTCCTTCGCGCGCGGCCGCCAGATGATGGCGGGCAACTTCCACTTCGCCGGATACCTTGTCGAGGCGCCCGAAAGCCGGATCTGGGACCTGTCCGCGCCCGATCCCGCCTTTGCGGAGGCATTGCACGGTTTCGCCTGGCTCGACGATCTTGCCGCCGTGGGCGACGCGCCGGCCCGTGACCGCGCGCGCGACTGGACCTTCGACTGGATCGCGCGTTTCGGCCGCGGCAAGGGTCCGGGCTGGGCACCCGACCTGACAGGGCGGCGGCTGATACGCTGGGTCAATCACGCGCCGATGCTGCTGGGCGGGGACGGGGCCGCGGCCCAGCAGGGTTATTTCCGCGCACTCGGGCGCCAGATCCATTATCTGTCGCGCCGCTGGCCCTCTCAACCGGCCGGTCTGCCACGGTTCGAGGCTCTGACCGGCCTGATATGCTCGACCCTGTCGCTGCGCGGGATGGAACGCTACCTGAACCCTGCGGTCGCCGCGCTGGCACGCGAATGCGAACGCCAGATCGACTCCGGCGGCGGGATCGCGTCGCGAAACCCCGAGGAACTGCTTGAGATCGCGACGCTTCTGATGTGGGCCGCGCAGGCCCTGAGCGAGGCCGGCCGCGCACCCCCCAGCGCCCAGATGCGTGCCATCGAACGCATCGTGCCCACGCTGCGGCTGCTGCGCCATGCCGATGGCGGCCTGGCGCGCTTTCACGGCGGCGACCGCGGTGCCGAGGGCCGGCTGGACGAGGTTCTGGCCCATGCCGGCCTGCGCAACCAGCCGCCGGTCGACGGCGCGATGGGTTATGCCCGGCTTGCCGCGGGGCGCAGTTCGGTCATCGTCGATGCCGCCGCGCCACCGGCAGGGTCCGCTTCGGCCAACGCCCATGCCTCGACGCTGGCGTTCGAGCTGACCTCGGGGCGGCGCGCGGTGATCGTCAATTGCGGCCCGGGCGGGCTCTTCGGGCCCGACTGGCACCGCGCCGGGCGGGCGACCGCCTCGCATTCCACGTTGGCGATCGAGGGGTTCTCGTCCTCGCGGCTGGGTGGGGGCGGCCTGTGGGGCAATGGGCGGGGCGCGGCGGGCATCATCGGCTCGGTCGCCGGCCGGCGGGACCAGTTCGGCGACCTTGCTGCGGTGATCCACGCCCGTCAGAGCGTCGGCGCCGAGGGGGTGAGCCTGCTGTTGGGGCACAGCGGTTATGCCGCCACCCACGGGCTTACGCATATGCGCGGGCTGGTGCTGTCGCGCGACGGGCGCCAGCTTGCCGGCGAGGATACGCTGGGCGCGCTCAGCGATGCCGAAAGGAGCCGGTTCGAGGCGGTGATGAATGCCGACGGCATGCAGGGCGTGGCCTTCGCGCTGCGCTTTCACCTGCACCCGGATGTCGATGCCTCCATCGACATGGGCGGCACCGCGGTCTCGCTGGCATTGCGCAGCGGCGAATTGTGGGTCTTCCGTCATGATGGCCATGCGCGGCTTGCGCTCGATCCTTCGGTCTATCTCGAGAAGGGGCGGTTGAAACCCCGGCCCAGCCGCCAGATCGTGCTGTCGTCGCGCGTGGTCGATTACGCCTGTCAGATTCGCTGGACCTTGTCGAAGGCAGAGGTTACCCCCCTGGCCATCCGCGACCTTGTGCGCGACGACGATCCCGCGCCCTGACCGCCCGCGAAGAAAGGACCCGCCATGACCGACCTGATGCCGCTGCGCCGTGCGCTGATCTCCGTTTCCGACAAGACCGGGCTCATCCCTTTCTGCCAGGCGCTGGCCGCGCGCGGGGTGGAACTGCTGTCGACGGGCGGCACCGCCGGCGAGATGCGCGCCGCCGGCCTGTCGGTGCGCGATGTCTCCGATCTCACCGGGTTCCCCGAGATGATGGGCGGCCGCGTCAAGACGCTGCATCCGCGGGTTCATGGCGGGCTGCTGGCGTTGCGCGACGATCCTGAACACCGCGCGGCGATGGAGACCCACCGGATCGAGCCGATCGACCTGCTGGTGGTCAATCTCTATCCCTTCGAGGCCACCGTGGCGCGTGGCGCCGGGATCGACGATTGCATCGAGAACATCGACATAGGCGGGCCGGCGATGATCCGGGCGGGGGCCAAGAACCACGCCTACGTCACCGTCCTGGTCGAACCCGAGGATTATGCCGGGCTGCTGGCCGAACTCGACCGCAACGACGACCGAACCGGCGCCGATTTCCGCCGCCGCATGGCACAACGCGCCTATGCCCGCACCGCGGCCTACGACGCGGCGGTCTCGAACTGGATGGCCGGCGCCTTCGGCGAGGAAAGCCCGCGCCACCGGACCTTCGCCGGGCGTCTCGTCGAGACCCTGCGCTATGGCGAGAATCCCCATCAGCGCGCGGCCTTCTATGCCGATGGCGATCCCCGGCCCGGCGTCGCCAACGCGCGCCAGCTTCAGGGCAAGGCGCTGAGCTACAACAACATCAACGACACCGCCGCCGCCTTCGACCTGGTGGCCGAATTCGACCCCGCCGAGGGACCGGCCTGCGCGATCATCAAGCATGCCAACCCCTGCGGAGTCGCGCGGGGCCAGTCCCTGGCCGAAGCCTATGGCCGTGCCTTCGACTGCGACCGCACCTCGGCATTCGGCGGGATCGTCGCGCTCAACCGCAGGCTCGATCTGGAAACCGCCCTCGCGATCACCGAGATCTTCACCGAGGTGGTGATCGCCCCGGGTGCCGACGACGATGCGATCGCCCATTTCGCCGGGCGGAAGAACCTGCGGCTTCTGGTCACCGAGGGTCTTCCGGACATGCGCGCGCCGCGCCTGGCCTGGCAGCAGGTCGCCGGCGGCTTCCTCGTGCAGGACCGCGACAATGGTCATACCGGTCCGCAGGATCTGAAGGTCGTGACCCGGCGTCAGCCCGACGCGGCGGAGATCGCCGACATGCTGTTTGCCTGGACGGTCGCCAAACACGTCAAGTCGAACGCCATCGTCTATGCGCGAGACGGTGCCACCGTGGGGGTCGGCGCGGGGCAGATGAGCCGGGTCGACAGCGCGATGATCGCGGCCCGCAAGGCCGAGCGCATGGCGCAGGCGCTGGGGCTGGCGGAAAGTCCGGCGGTCGGCTCGGCGGTTGCGTCCGATGCCTTTTTCCCCTTCGCCGACGGTTTGATGGAAGCGGTGGCGGCAGGGGCGCGTTGCGTCATCCAGCCCGGCGGCTCGATGCGCGATGACGAGGTGATCGCGGCGGCCGACGCGGCCGGTCTTGCCATGGTCTTCACCGGTCAGCGGCATTTCCGGCACTGAGCCGGTGCGAGCGGAGGGCGGCGGCATGCGGGAACAGGCGGAGTGGCAGGCGATGCGGCGGGTGTGGCTGACGGCGGCGGCGACGGTGCTCGTGGATCAGGCAAGCAAGTTCGCGGTGGTGCAGGGCCTCGAGCTGCGCCAGAGGCTGTCGATCGACGTGTTGCCGCCGTGGCTCAACTTCCGGATGGCATGGAACCGCGGGGTCAATTTCGGGCTTTTCGCAGGCGACGGCGCCGCGACGCGGTGGCTTCTGGTCGCCGTGGCCCTGGCGATCGCGGTCGCGGTCGTGGTGTGGATGTGGCGCGACCGCCAGCCACCGGTGGTGCAGGTCGCGGCCGGTCTGCTCGTCGGGGGTGCGCTGGGCAATGTCATCGACCGGCTGTTCTACGGCGCCGTGGCAGATTTTCTCAACACATCCTGTTGCGGGCTGAACAATCCGTTTTCGTTCAATGTCGCTGATATCGCCGTCTTCGTGGGGGCGGCGGGGCTGGTGCTGTTTTCCGGCCACAAGAAGACCCCGTGACGTCCCCGGTCCTTTACGTTAAAGACGAAGGCGGGTTCGAGGCCGGCAGGGGCTGGAGGTATTGATGCAGGCAAGGCGCGGCGGAATTGCAATCGCCCTGGCGACGGCTCTGGCACTGGCGGGATGCGCGGGATCGGGCACGCCGCGACTGATGAACATCCAGGCAAAGGCCGGACATCCGGATGAGTTCGCCATCCTGCCGACCAAGCCGCTCGCGATGCCGAAGACGGCCGCGCTGCCGGCGCCGACGCCGGGCGGGACGAACCGTGCCGATCCGACGCCGGTGGCAGATGCGGTGGCGGCGCTGGGCGGCCGGGCCTCGACGCTGAAGGCGCAGGGGATTCCGCGGTCCGACGCGGCGCTGGTCGCCGCGGCCTCGCGCTATGGCGTGCAGTCCGGCATCCGGCAGAGCCTTGCGCGTGCTGATCTGACCTTCCGCCGCGAACATCCGGGCAAGCCGCTCGACCGGCTCTTCGGTCAGAACCTCTACTTCGGCGCCTATGCGCCCATGACGCTGGACGCCTATGCCGAGCTGGCACGCTGGCGTCGTGCCGGTGTCCGCACCCCCAGCGCACCGCCCGGACCTGCCGCGCGCTAGGGATCCCGGCCCCGGTCCGTTCACAAGCCCGTAGGCCGGGCTTGTGCGGCCGATCCATCCCGGTATCGTTGCCCGGCACCAAGCGGAGGAGCGGATGCGTGAACTTCCTGGCCTGGCGCTGGCCGGCCTGATCGCCCTGTCGGCGGCAGCGCCGCTGGCCGCGGCACCTGCACCGGTCACGACCTTCACCCTCAAGAACGGCCTGCGCGGCGTGGTGATCGAGAACCACCGTTCTCCGGTCGCGGTCAACATGGTCTGGTACCGGGTGGGCGCGGCCGACGAGAAACCCGGCGTCTCGGGGATCGCGCATTTCGTCGAGCATCTGATGTTTAAGGGCACCGACAAGCTCAAGCCCGGCGAGTTCTCGGCACGGGTCGCGGCCGTGGGCGGGCGCGACAATGCCTTCACGAGCTGGGATTACACCGCCTATTTCCAGCGGGTTGCGGCCAAGCGTCTTCGCATGGTCATGGGGATGGAGGCCGACCGGATGCGGCATCTGCGCCTGACCGCGCCCGAGGTCGCGACCGAGCGCAAGGTGATTCTGGAAGAGCGCAGCATGCGGGTCGACAGCAACCCCGACGCCCTGTTCTCCGAGCAGATCCGGGCGGCGCAGTTCATGAACAGCCACTACGGGATCCCGGTGATCGGCTGGCGCTCCGAGATCGCGCGGCTCGACCGCGCGGAGGCGTTGGCCTGGTATCACACCTATTACGCGCCCAACAACGCCGTCCTCGTGGTTGCGGGCGACGTCGATCCGGCCAAGGTCGAGGCGATGGCACGCGCGACCTTCGGCAAGCTCGCGCCGACCCCCGATCTGCCGCGGCGGGTCCGGCCGGCCGAACCGCCGCAGCTTGCGCCCCGGCATCTGGTGATGCGCGATGCGCGGGTCGGCGACCCTTATCTGATGCGCAGCTATCTGGCGCCGCCGCGCCGGCCGGGCGAGCAGAAGCGGGCCGCTGCGCTCGCGGTGCTTGCGGCCATACTGGGCGGCGATTCGGCGACCTCGGTGCTGGGCCGGAAGCTGGAGTTCGACAAGCCCGTCGCGACCTATACCGGGGCCGGCTACGACGGTCTCGCGGCAGGTGAGACGACATTCCGGCTGGTGGTCGTGCCGGCGCCGGGCGAAAGCCTGAAAAAGGCCGAGGCCGCGCTCGATGCCGCCCTGGCGGCGTTTCTCGAAACGGGCGTCGATCCGAAGGATCTGGAACGCATCAAGACCGAGGTTCGGGCGGCGCAGATCTACGGACGCGACAACATGCAGGGACAGGCCTCGCGCTATGGCGCGGCCCTCTCCGTGGGGCTGGGGGTGAAGGACGTGGAGGACTGGCCGAAGACCCTGGAATCCGTCACCGCGGCGGATGTGATGGCGGCGGCGCGTGCCGTTCTCGTGCCGGACAATTCCGTCACCGGCTATCTGGAGCGGCCGGCGGGCGCGGCCGCGCCGACCAGCCCGCGCGGCGCGGCGCCGCGTCCGGCGCTTGGCGCCGCCACGAAGGAGCTGCATTGATGGGTATGCGTGCCATCCTGTTTCGCGCCGCGACCGTCGTCGTCCTGGCCGCGGGGGCGGCGCGGGCCGCCGTTCCTGTGGAGGCCGTCACCTCGCCGGGCGGCATCCGGGCCTGGCTTGTCGAGGATCATTCCCAGCGCTTCACGGCGCTGGAGATCCGTTTCAGGGGTGGTACCAACCTCGACCCGCCCGGACAGCGCGGCGTGGTCAACCTGATGGCGGGGTTGCTCGAGGAAGGGGCCGGCAAGCTTGATTCGCGCGCCTTCGCCCGCGCCCGCGACGGACTTGGCGCGCGCTTCGGTTTCGGCGCCGATGCCGACGCGCTGAGCGTCTCGGCCGCCTTCCTGACCGAAAACCGCGACAAGGCGGCGGCGCTTCTGCACGAGGCGCTGGTCGCGCCGCGCTTCGACCCGGCCGCGATCGTGCGCGTCAAGGGGCAGGTGCTGGCCAACATCCGTGCGGCCAAGCAGGATCCGAACGCGCTGGCGGCCACGAAATTCTATGCGCTGGCCTATCCGGGCCATCCCTATGGCTCCGACGACAACGGCACCGTCGCCAGCGTCACCGCGCTGACGCGCGCCGACATCCAGGCCGCGTATGATGCCACGATGGGGCGCAACCGCATCTATGTCGCCGCGGCGGGCGACATCACGCCCAAGGCGCTCGGTGCGCTGCTCGACAAGCTGTTCGCCGGTCTGCCCGCGAAGGGCGCACCGCTTGCCGGCCGCGCGAGCGATCGTCTGACCGGAGGGGTCACGGTGGTGCCCTTCGACACACCCCAGGCGGCCATCCTCTTCGGCGAGGAGGGGCTGCGGCGCAAGGATCCGGATTTCCTGGCGGCCTATGTGCTCAACGAGATTCTCGGTGGCGGCCGCTTCTCGGCCCGGCTGATGCAGGCGCTGCGCGTCAAGCGGGGGCTGACCTATGGGGTCGGCACCTATCTGGCGCCGATGGCGGACGGCCAGCTGTTGCTTGGGCAGGTCGCGACAGACAACGCCAAGGTCGGCGCCGTCATCGCGGGGATTCGCAAGGTCTGGACCTCGATGGCCGAAAAGGGCGTGACCGAGGCCGAACTCGCGGCTGCCAAGACCTATCTGACCGGGGCCTTTCCGTTGCGCTTCGACGGCAACGGCGCGATCGCCAACATTCTGGTGGGCATGCAGATGGACAAGATCCCGATGTCCTATCTCAAGACCCGGAACGCCCAGGTCGAGGCGCTGACCGTGGCCGATCTGGACCGTGTAGCGAAGCGGTTGCTGAAGCCGGACAACCTGCGTTTCGTGGTTGTCGGCAGGCCGCAGGGACTGACGCCGAAACCATGATGCGGGCCGCCGGGCGCGGCTGGCCCGCTTGCGCTATGGGTGGCCGAATCTGCGACGGCGTGCTAGTTCTGGTGGTATGAACATCCCTGACCTCAACATAGGCGCCCGCCCCATGGCGGCCCTGCCCGAGATTCGCCAGCTTGACGAATCCGCGATCAACCGGATCGCGGCCGGCGAGGTGGTGGAGCGCCCGGCCTCGGCGGTCAAGGAACTGGTCGAGAATGCGCTGGACGCCGGCGCACGCCGCATCACCGTCGAGATCGCCGCGGGCGGCAAGGTTCTGATCCGGGTGACCGACGACGGCTGCGGGATGCGCGGGCAGGATCTGCCGCTTGCGCTGTCGCGGCATGCAACCTCGAAGATCGACGGCAGCGACCTGCTGGCGATCCGTTCCTTCGGCTTTCGCGGAGAGGCCTTGCCCTCCCTCGGCGCGGTCGGCCGGCTGAGCATCAGCGCGCGGGCCGAGGGCCATGAGGGCGCGGCGATCACCGTGACCGGGGGGCGGATCGGCCCCGTCCGGCCGGTGGCACAGAACCGCGGCACGCGGGTGGAACTGCGGGACCTGTTCTTCGCCACCCCGGCGCGGCTGAAATTCCTCCGCAGCGACCGGGCCGAAACCCAGGCCGTGACCGATTGCATCCGGCGGCTGGCGATGGCCTCCCCCCATGTGGGGTTCGTGTTGCGCGACGTGACGGCGGACGAGGGGGGGCGCGTGCTTTTCCGCGCCGAGCCAGAAACGGGCGATCTCTTCGATGCGCTGCACGGTCGGCTGAAGGGGATGCTCGGGGCCGAATTCGCCGAGAACGCGCTCCGCGTCGAGGTGGAACGCGACGGGCTGCGGCTTGGGGGCTATGCGGCGCTGCCGACCTATTCGCGGGGGGCGGCGGTTGCGCAGTTCCTGTTCGTGAACGGCCGCCCGGTGCAGGACAGGATGCTGATCGGGGCGCTCCGCGCGGCCTATTTCGATTTTCTCAGCCGCGACCGTCATCCCGTGGCGGCGCTTTTCATCACCTGCGATCCGCAGCTTGTCGATGTGAACGTCCATCCGGCGAAATCCGAGGTGCGCTTCCGCGATCCGCAGGTTGCGCGGGCGCTGATCGTCTCGGGCCTGCGCCAGACCTTGGCGGCGGGGGCGCATCGCGCCTCCAGCACGGTCGCCGGCCGGACGCTGGAGGCGATGCGCCCGCAGAACGGTGCGGCGGTGACGGCTGCCGGGGCGGGAATGACACCGCCGGCGCCGGGCGGCGCGCCCGCCCGCGTCTACCAGATGGACCGGGCCTCCGTCGGGGCCCGCCAGACCGCGTGGCGCTATCAGGCGCCCGCTGCCCCGGACGGCGCGGGTCCCGGAGGCTTCGCCGAACAGACCCTGCCGTCGGCACGGGTGGAGACCGATGGAAGCGGCGCCATATGGACCGGCGAGGGTGCGGACCCCGCCCTGTCCCGCCCGCTGGGGGCGGCGCGCGCGCAGATCCACGAGAATTACATCATCGCCCAGACCGAGACCGGCATCGTCATCGTCGACCAGCATGCCGCGCATGAACGGCTGGTCTATGAGCGGCTGAAGGCGCAGCTGGCCGCGCGCAGTGTCGCCTCGCAGGCGCTGCTGATCCCCGAGATCGTCGAGCTTTCGGATGCCGATGCGACGCAGATCCTCGCGATTGCCGATGATCTCGCACGGCTGGGTCTGGTGCTGGAGGCCTTCGGCGCCGGTGCCGTGGCGGTGCGC
>JASBUM010000019.1 GCA_030147905.1 Acidimangrovimonas sp. | reverse complement strand
TCCGAACGCCCCGCCCGCAAGGATCAGCGCCGCCCGGCCTAGCACGATCGGGCCCGGGCGGACGCGGCGAAACGGGGCATGGCCGGCATCAGCGCCCGGTCCCCCGACCGTCCGTCGTCCCACCGTCTGTAGCCCAACCTTCGGGCCCCCCGCCTGTGACGCGGGGGTTTCCTTCGCCGGCCTGCGGGGCGGGGACCACCCGCCCTGACCGCTCCGCCGCCGAACTGCCCCGATCCGAGCGGCCCTTTGTCGCGCCGGTCGCGGCCGCGGGCGCGCGGGACGCTGCGGCGGACAAAGTCACCACCGGATCCGGGGCCTGATCATCGAGAGGCACGCCGTCCTCCCGCTCTGCGGTCCCGCCGCGATGGGCCACCACCCGCGCCGGCACGCCGACCGCGACGGCACCCGCCGGTACGGTGCCGGAGACGACTGCCCCGGCACCGATCACGGCGCCGTCCCCGATCCGGGTTCCCGGCAGGATGATCGCCCTTGCTCCGATCCAGACGTCATTGCCGATCAGCACGTCGGCCTCGTCCATGGCCTGTTCGCCGACCGGGCTGCCGTCGTCAAAGCGGTAGGAGGCGGCGGTCACCAGGACATCGGGTCCGAACAGCACGTCATCACCCATGCGGATCCGGCCGCCGCCGGGACCGGCCCACAATTGGGTTCGCGCGCCCAGGGACAGGCGGTGACCGGCGCTGATCCGTTCGGGATGGGCAAAGCCCGCATTGGGGCTGATCCGGGCGCCGGGTCCGAGGCTTAGCCGGCGGCGCGGAACGACATGGGTGTAATTGTAGTAGTTGAGGATCCGCAGCGCATGCAGATAGGCTCGTGGATCGACGATGGCGGCGAAGAACCGCAGCAGGCGAAAGGCCCGCGAGGGATGCGGCTTGTAGACCGGGGGGGCGGAAATCGCCTGGATCGGGCCGGAGGGCGGCATCGCTGGCATGGGGCACTGGACCGTGGATACTCGTCAAACGCGAACAGGATAGCCCAGCATTCTTGCGCGTGCACCTCCTTTGCGCCGGCTGCCGGTCCGTGCCGTCCCGCCGGCGATCCGGCCCGGGGCGGCAAGGCTGGCCCGGCGCGCTCCGTCCCGCGCCCGGGCAAGCGTTCCCTGCCGCACCGTCATACCCCTTGTCGTCCCGTACCCGTACCGCGGGCCTTTCGCCCGCGGTGAAGCGCCTGCGCCGCAACGGACCCGTCACCCGGTGGGCCGCGCGCCTCTCACCACAGGGCCAGGATGTCGCCCGCGGTGGTTCCCGTGGCACTGACACGCCGTGCGCGCAGCGGAAGCAGGCTGCCCGCTGGAATATTGTTGAAACTGACGGATTGCCCGCCGGCGGTGACCACGGCGAGATTTCCGGCGGTTCCGACATAGAGTGCACGCGGCAAGCTCGCGAGATCGTTGAGATCGTCGGGCGTGACGCTGGCGGCGTCGTTGATCGGCGAGGTCGGAGTGATCGGATAATCCTTGAATTCGTCCATCGTTAGACTCCTGCTGTGGCGCGTCGCCAGGGCCGGCCGCGGCCGTCGCGGCGCCGAAGGGCTGATCTGCCCCGCGCGGGTGGCGGCCGGCTGTGCCGCACGGGTCATGGCGTGATGCCCGAGTGTGATT
>JASBUM010000108.1 GCA_030147905.1 Acidimangrovimonas sp. | reverse complement strand
AGCCGGATGCGCGCGCCGTTGGCGCCGCCGCGCTTGTCCGAGCCGCGGAAGGTCGAGGCCGAGCCCCAGGCGGTGGCGACCAGCGCCGGAACCGACAGCCCCGAGGCAAGGATCCTGTCCTTCAGGCCGGCGATATCGGCGGCATCCACCAGCGGATGGTCGCAGGCGGGGATCGGATCCTGCCAGATCAGGTCTTCCGCCGGGACCTCGGGGCCGAGATAGCGCGCCTTCGGTCCCATGTCGCGATGCGTCAGCTTGAACCATGCCCGCGAGAAGGCTTCGGCGAATTCCTCGGGGTTGTCGTGGAAATGCCGCGAGATCTTCTCGTATTCCGGGTCGAAGCGCAGTGACAGGTCGGTCGTCAGCATCGTCGGGCGGTGCATTCTGCCCGCGTCATAGGCGTCGGGGACCACTTCGCCGGCGTTCTTGGCCACCCATTGATGGGCGCCCGCCGGGCTCTTGGTCAGTTCCCATTCATAGCTGAACAGGTTGTGGAAGAAGTTGTTGCTCCACCGCGTCGGGGTCTCGGTCCAGGTCACCTCCAGCCCGCTGCCGATCTGGTCGGGGCCCTTGCCGGATCTGAACGCGCTCTTCCAGCCCAGGCCCTGCTGTTCGATGGGCGCGGCTTCGGGCTCGGGACCGACGAGCGCCGCATCCCCGGCGCCATGGGTCTTGCCGAAGGTATGGCCGCCCGCGATCAGGGCCACGGTCTCATAATCGTCCATCGCCATCCGCCCGAAGGTGTCACGGATGTCATGGGCCGCGGCGACCGGGTCGGGGTTGGCATTGGGTCCCTCGGGGTTGACGTAGATCAGGCCCATCTGGACCGCGGCGAGCGGGTTTTCCAGCTCGCGGTCGCCGCTGTAGCGCTTGTCGCCCAGCCATTCGGCCTCGGCGCCCCAGTAGATGTCTTCCTCGGGTTCCCAGACGTCCTCGCGCCCGCCGCCGAAGCCGAAGGTCTTGAACCCCATCGATTCGAGCGCGCAATTGCCGGCGAGGACGATCAGGTCCGCCCAGGAGATCTTGTTGCCGTATTTTTGCTTCACCGGCCACAGGAGCCTGCGCGCCTTGTCGAGGTTGACGTTGTCCGGCCAGCTGTTGAGCGGCGCGAAGCGCTGCGTGCCCGAGCCGGCGCCGCCGCGGCCGTCGCCCGTGCGGTAGGTGCCGGCGCTGTGCCACGCCATGCGGATGAAGAAGGGACCGTAATGGCCGAAATCCGCCGGCCACCATTCCTTGCTGTCCTTCATCAGCGCGAAGATGTCGCTCTTGACCGCGTCGAGGTCCAGGCTCTTGAACGCCTCGGCGTAGTCGAAGCGGCCGCCCATCGGATCGGTCTTTTCGGAATTCTGGCCGAGAATGCGCAGGTTGAGCTGGTTCGGCCACCAGTCGCGGTTGGACCGGCCGCCGAAGGTCGCATTCGGCCGGACGCCGTGAATCACCGGGCATTTGCCCGTGCTGTCAGTATCGTTTCCGTCCATGGGGTCCTCCGATCGGATCGTGCTTCAAATCTGGGTTTCGGTCCGCCCCGGTTCCCTGGGGGGCGATGGGCGGGCCGGTCGCGGCACAAACAGCGACCGGCCCCGTGGCCGGGTCGCTGCCTGGCAGTATCGGCGGCGCTTCGCTGCTTGCGTGCTTCTCTTCAGCAGTAGCAAAGCCGTTCGATTGGTTTAAGTTGGAATTTCTGATAGTAGCGATAAGTTGTTGTTATGATGAACCTGACCCTTAAGCAGCTACGCTATTTCGAGGCACTGGCGCGGCATGGCCATTTCGGTCGTGCGGCCGAGACCTGCTCCATATCGCAGCCCGCTTTGTCCATGCAGATCAAGGAGCTGGAGGAATCGCTCGGCACGCCCCTGTTCGAGCGCGCCGCGCGGCAGGTGCGGCTTACACCCTTCGGCGAAGCCTTCGCCGCGCGGGTGCGCACGATTTTGCGATCTGTCGATGAATTGCGCGATCTGGCCCGGGTGGCGCGGGGCGGGATTGCCGGGCGGTTGCGGGTCGGCGTGATCCCGACGGTGGCGCCCTATCTTCTGCCCGCGATCGTGGGCGAGCTGACACGCGCGCATGCGGGGCTTGATATCCACATCCGCGAGACGGTGACGCCGAAGCTGCTGGCGGAACTGGGCGAGGGGCGGCTGGACACGGCCATCGTCGCGCTGCCGGTCTCGGAGCCGTCGCTTCATGAGGTTGCCTTGTTTTCGGAGCGGTTCCTTCTGGTCAGGCCCGGCTCCGAGGCGGACAGGCCGGTTCCCGATCGCGAGGCGCTGCGCGAGATGCGTCTTCTGCTGCTGGAGGAGGGGCATTGCTTTCGCGATCAGGCGCTGGCTTTCTGTTCGGTGAATTCGGCGCTGCCGCGCGAGCTGCTCGACGGAAGTTCGCTGTCGACGCTGGTGCAGATGGTGGGCGCGGGAATGGGTGTGACGCTGATCCCCGAAATGGCGGTGGCGGTGGAAACCCGGTCGGCCCAGGTTTCCATCGCCCGGTTCCGCCCGCCCGAGCCGGTGCGCACGATCGGCATGGTCTGGCGGCGCAGCAGTCCGCTGTCGGGCCAGCTTGTCCAGATCGCCGAAGCGGTCCGACGCGCGGCGCAGACGGCAGGAGCCGCCACACCGGCCAGTACCACATCGGCCAGTGCCACGCCCGCCGCACCGGAGGGCGCCGCCACCCCGACCGTTGCGCCTAGCCCAGCACCGTTCTGACCGCCCGCGCGGTCGCCGCGACGACCCGGTCGGCCTCTTCGCTGCTCAGGCACAGCGGTGGCGCGAAGCCCAGGATATCGCCCTGCGGCATGGCCCGTGCGATGACCTTGTCCTCGCGCAGCATCGCCGCGGCCAGCGCCGCGCCGGTGCCCGCCTGTGCAAAGCCCGCGCGGCTTTCGCGGTCGGCCACGAATTCCACCGCGCAAAGCATCCCCTCGCCGCGGATCTCGCCGACATTGGGGTGATCGCCCAACGCGTCGCGCATCGCGCGCACAAGATAGCCGCCCACCGTCCCGGCGTTCTCGACCAGACCCAGTTCGTCGATCAGGCGCAGGTTGGCGACCCCCGCCGCCGCGCCGATCGGGTGGGCCGAATAGGTCCACCCATGGCCGATCGCGCCGAATTCATCGGTGCCCTGCTCCAGCACCTTCCACACCTTGTCCGACACGATCGAGCCCGACAACGGCGCATAGGCCGAGGTCAGCCCCTTGGCGATGGTGATGATGTCGGCCTCGATCCCGTAATGGTCCGAGCCGAACATCGTGCCCAGACGGCCAAAGCCGGTGACCACCTCATCGGCGATCAGCAGGATGTCGTGCTTCTTCAAGACCTTCTGGATCGCTTCCCAATAGCCCGCGGGCGGCGGCACGATGCCGCCCGTGCCCAGCACCGGCTCGCCGATGAAGGCGGCGATGGTGTCGGCGCCCTCGGCCTCGATCAGCTCTTCCAGTTCGGCCGCGCAATGGGCGGTGAACTCGGCCTCGGTCATCGCGGCATCGGGGCGGCGGAAGTAATAGGGTGCCTCGGTATGGATCACCTGGGTCAGCGGCAGGTCGAACTTCTTGTGAAACAGCTCCAGCCCCGTCAGCGAACCGGTCATCAGGCCGGATCCGTGATAGCCGCGCCAGCGCGAGATGATCTTCTTCTTCTCGGGGCGGCCGAGGATGTTGTTCATGTACCAGACCAGCTTGATGTTGGTCTCGTTCGCGTCCGACCCGCCCAGGCCGAAATAGACCTTCGACATGTTCGCGGGCGCGCGGTCGAGGATCATCTTCGCCAGCGTGATCGAGGCCTCGGTGCCATGGCCGACATAGGAATGGTAATAGGCCAGTTCCTTTGCCTGCGCGGCGATGGCGTCCGCGATCTCGGTGCGCCCGTAGCCCACGTTCACGCAGTAGAGGCCGGCGAAGGCATCCATCAGCTTATTGCCGTCACGGTCCTCGATGAACACGCCCGAGCCGCCGGTGACCACGCGCTGGGGCAACTCGCCGCGGGCGAACTGGGCGAGATGGGTCGACGGGTGGAAGAAGTTCTCGCGGTCCCAGCTTTCGAGTTGATCGTTTCTCAACATCTTGCGTCCTTTCGTTGAATTCGGTGTCAGGCCCAGTTGCGGCAGACGTATTTGACCTCGGTGAAGGCCTCCATCCCCAGCCGGGCGCCTTCGCGGCCGATGCCGGACTGCTTCATGCCGCCGAAGGGGATCGGCGCGCCGGTCACCTTGGTGCGGTTGACCG
>JASBUM010000143.1 GCA_030147905.1 Acidimangrovimonas sp. | reverse complement strand
GCCGGTCTGCGTATCGGCATCAAGAAGGGCGGCTGCGCGGGCATGGAATACACGATGGAACCCGCGCTTGAGGCGTCCGCCGGCGACGAGGTCGTCGAACAGGACGGCGCAAAGGTGCTGATCGCACCGATGGCGCAGATGTTCCTGTTCGGCACCGAGATCGACTATAGCAATGGCCTGCTCGACTCGGGCTTCCGATTTAACAATCCCAACGTGGTCGAAGCCTGCGGCTGCGGCGAGTCGATCAAGTTCGCCGAGAACGGATGACCCGGGCGCGCATATCGGACGCGCCGGAAACCCTCCCCCCGGCCGCCCCGGGCTTCTCCGGAACGCGCCCGCGTGCCGGGCATCCAGGCTGATCGCACCGGATGGAGAATGCCATGACCGCCCGCCGCAAGCTGGTCGCCGGAAACTGGAAGATGAACGGCACCACACGGTCCCTGCCGGAGGTGGAGCGCCTGCTCGAGACCCACCCGGACCCCGATTGCGAGGTGCTGATCTGTCCGCCCGCGACCCTGATCGCCCAACTCGCCTGGCGCTGCCGGTCCAAGAACCTGATGATCGGCGGGCAGGATTGCCACGCCGCCACCTCGGGCGCCCATACCGGCGACATCGCCGCGCATATGCTGGCAGATGCCGGCGCCACCCATGTGATCCTGGGTCATTCCGAACGCCGCGCCGATCACGGTGAAACCGATGCCGCGGTGGCCGCCAAGACGCGCGCGGCCTGGGATGCGGGGCTGGTCGCCATAGTCTGCCTTGGCGAAACGGAAAACGAACGCGCCGAGGGCCGGGCGCGCGAGGTCATCACCCGCCAGCTCGCAGCCTCGATCCCCGAGGGCGCCACCGCGGCCAATCTCGTCATCGCCTATGAACCGGTCTGGGCGATCGGTTCGGGCCGCGTGCCGTCGGATGCCGAAATCGCCGAGATCCATGCCGCGATCCGCACAGCCCTCGTCGCCCGCTTCAACGCCAAGGGCGGCGGCATGCGCATCCTCTACGGCGGATCGGTGAAGCCGGGCAATGCGGCCCAGATCTTCGCCATCGACGAGGTCGACGGCGCATTGGTCGGCTGCGCATCGCTTCATGCCGAGGACTTCGGCCCCATCATCCAGGCGTTGGTAGAGGCCTGACCACCCGGCGCCGCCTCGCCCGCGCCACCGCAGGCGAACGGCGCGCCGCGCCTTTTCCTCTGCGCACGCCGCCTCGACTTTCCGCCCCGCCTCCGCCCGCATCGCGCGCGTGACAACTGCGCCACCCGCGCCACCACGGGACATTCAGGCAAATCCGTCCTCTTCCGGGAAAAATACCGCCGCCGGAGGCATCGCGGCGACCGCCGCGATTCCTGCCGGGCCCGCCCCCGTCACGTGCAGCCGGCGCAGGCATGCGTGCAACCTGCCGACCGCCGCGCCGGGTCGCCCCTCAACCCTTTCCCGGCAGCGGCTTGCCAATATGCTTGCGCAGCCGCGACGGGGTCGAATGCCGTCGACCGCTGTAGGGATTCTTCTCGGCCTGGCTGCGCAACGTCAGCCGGATCGGCGTGCCCGGCAGATCGAAGGCCTCGCGCAGGCCGTTGACCAGATAGCGGCGATAGGAATCGGGCAGCGCCTCGGGATGCGAACACATCAGCACGAAGCCCGGCGGCCGGGTCTTGACCTGGGTGATATAGCGCAACCTCACCCGCCGCCCGCCCGGCGCTGGCGGCGGATGGGCCTCGGTCATCGCGGCCAACCACTGGTTGAGCCGCCCCGTCCCCACCCGGCGGTTCCACATCGCATGGGCAGACAGGATCGCCGCATGCAGACGGTCGAGCCCGCGCCCCGTCCGCGCCGAGACGGTGACCAGCGGCGCGCCGCGCAACTGCGGCAGCAGCCGCTCGAAAGCCTCCTGCAGGGCCTTCAGCTTGCCCTGTCGGTCGGCTTCCAGATCCCACTTGTTCACCGCCACCACCACCGCGCGGCCTTCGCTCTCGGCGTAATCGGCAATCCTCAGATCCTGCGTCTCGAACGGGATCTCGGCGTCGAGCAGGATCACGACGACCTCGGCAAAGCGGACCGCGCGGAGCCCGTCGCCCACCGAAAGCTTCTCGACCTTGTCGACAACCTTCGCGCGCTTGCGCATGCCTGCCGTATCGAAGATGCGCATCGGCACCCCGTCCCA
>JASBUM010000095.1 GCA_030147905.1 Acidimangrovimonas sp. | reverse complement strand
GCCCGGTCGATGCCGTGCCGGCCCGCCACCGTATCGGCCATTTCGTCGAACAGAGGCGTCGCCGCGAAAGCCGGGCAGAGCGCATTGACGCGGATCCCCTTGCGCGCGACCTCGTCGGCGGCGGCACGCGTCAGCCCGACCACCGCATGTTTTGCCGCGGCATAGCCGGCGAGATGCCCCGCCCCCACCAGACCCGCCGCCGAGGCCACGTTCAAGATGGCGCCGCCGCCGGCCTCCAGCATCAGCGGGATCTGATATTTCATGCCCAGAAAGACGCCGCGCGCATTGACCGCCATGCAGCGGTCGAAATCCTCGACCGAAAGCCGATGCAAGGGCGCCAGCCCATGCGACATGCCGGCATTGTTGATCGCGACATCGAGGCGGCCGAATTCATCCGCGATGGCGCGGTGATGGCGGGCGACCTCGGCCTCCTGCGCGACATCGACCGTCTCGGCCAATACGCGATGACCGGCGGCCCCGAGCGTCTCGGCCAGCGCGCCGAGCCTCGCGCCGTCGATATCGCTCAGCGCGAGATGCGCGCCCTCTGCGGCGAAGGCCCGCGCAGCGCCCGCGCCGAAGCCGCTGGCCGCGCCGGTAATTGACACCACCCGATCGCGATAGATCCCACGCTCAGCCATCGCGCGCCGCCTTCAACCCTTCGGCCGCGAAAAGCGGCACATAGGCCCCCATCTGCGCCGCCCGCTCGGGGTTCGACGCATTGCCGTCGAGCCCGCGCTTGCGCACCCCCTGCAAGATCGCCGCCATCCGGAAGAAACAAAAGGCGAGATAGAAACCGAAACGATCTATCCCCGGCAAATTCATCCGTTCGCAATAGCTTGCGATGAATTCTTCATCCGACGGCAGGCCGAGCGCGCGGCGATCCACCCCGGCCAGTCCGCGCCCATCCGGGCCGGGCGGCATCCGCCATTGCATCACCAGCGCCGCGAGGTCGGCAAAAGGATGGCCGATGGTCGACAATTCCCAATCCAGCACCGCCGCGCAGACCGGCCGGTCGGGCGCGAAAAGCATGTTGTCGATGCGGTAATCGCCATGCACCAAAGTCGCCCTTCCATCATCCTCGGGCGCCGCATCCGCGACCCAGGCGATCAATTCCTCCATCGCCGGGATCGTCTCGGTCTCGGAGGCGCGATACTGGCCGGTCCAACGGTCGATCTGGCGGCGGTAATAATTGCCGGGCCGGCCGTAATCGGACAGGCCGGCGGCGGCAAGGTCGACCGAATGGATCGCCGCCAGCACGCGGTTCATCTCGTCGAAGATCGCGCCGCGCGCGCCCCGGTCCAGCTCGGGCAGACGCGGGTCGCGGAAATTGCGGCCCGGAACATAGTCCATGACGTAGAAGGTCGAGCCGATCACGCCGGGATCCTCGCACAGCGCGATCATCCCGGCCACCGGCACGTCCGAACCGGCAAGCGCCTTCTGGACACGAAACTCGCGCTCGACCGCATGGGCGGATTTGAGCAATTGCCCCGGCGGCTTGCGCCGCAGCACGTAGGAGCGCGCCGGCGTGTCGAGCCGGAAGGTCGGATTGGACTGGCCGACGTCGAATTTATGCGCGCGGATCGGGCCGGCGAAGCCCGGCACCGCGGTTTCCATCCAGGCGGCGACGGCGGCAAGATCGAGGGCTGTGGCATCGGTGTTCATCGCACGTCTTCCCTAGCTATAGGTCAGCATTTCGGCGGCATTCCCGGCCGCGATATGTGGGGTTTCGTTGAACCCGTGCAGATAGGCCCCGCGCGGCACCGCGATCAACCGACTGACGGCGCAATTCTTCATCTGCAATTGCAGCGCGATCATCGCCGCGGGCGGCGCGTCGAGCGCGCGCGCGACCATCCAGGAAATCGCGCCACCCGAACTGACCGCCAGCACCGGCCCGGCACCCGTCCGCGCCGTTTCGGCCAGCATTGCCTGCGCCGCC
>JASBUM010000090.1 GCA_030147905.1 Acidimangrovimonas sp. | reverse complement strand
ATGGCAGCACCATCAACGCGAGGACGGCACATGATGCGCGAGCTGGCCGAAAACGGCGACAATTCGCCGGGATCAAGCCCCTGAACGCGCGGAAATTTCGCCCACGTCCTCTCTCGTCGTCGCCGGCTTGCATCGGCGCGCAGGCCCCGCTCCGGGGATCGCAAGATCAGAGGATCGCGGGATCATGGGGCGTCGCGCGTCCGCCCCCGCCCCAGTATGGGGCCCTCCCCGCCTCGCACACGCGCGTCCGATCTCGCGAAGGCGGCTGCCGCGACGCTTTCGCGCCAATGTCGGGATCCGAAATACTCGCGGTTTGCAGCGCCCTGCCACCACCAAAGCGACGGCGGTGGAAGAATCGCCGTCCCCGCTCGGGCCGGCTCTTGACGCGACCGGTCACAGCAGAATACTGAATTCAGAATACAGCATTCGGAGCGCATCCATGCGACTCGTCAGGCCCCAGTCCAGCTTCGCCGATCAGATCTATGAAGCGGTCGTGGACGATATCTGCAGCGGCGCGCTCGCGGCCGGATCGCATCTGGTGCAGGAGCAGATCGCCGCGCGGTTCGACGTCTCGCGCAAGCCGGTTCAGCAGGCGATGGTGCGGCTCAAGGCCGACGGCATGGTTGAGGAAGCGGGCCGCCGCGGGCTTTGGGTGACGCCGCTCGAACCGGGGTTGGCGCGCCACCACTACGACATTCGCGCCGTGCTCGACGGGCTCGCTGCGCGGCTAGCCGCAGAGCGGCTGCGTGCGACACCCGGGCTGGCCGCGCCCTTCCGGGACGTCGCCGCCGACAGGCTTGCCGCCGGAATCCGGGCCGCGGAAAGCGGCGATGTGGCCGAACAGGTCCGTCAGGACCTCGCCTTCCACAACCTGATCTACGACGCCTCCGGCAACCCGCTTCTCGCGCGCACGGCCGAGCCGCACTGGCGCTTCTTGCGGCGCGCCATGGGCGAGGTCCTGCGGCGCGCGACCCTGCCACAGGAGATCTGGCGCCAGCATGCCGGCATCGTTGCGGCGATCGCCGCCGCTGACCCCGAAGAGGCCGAGACCGCGATGCTCCGCCATGATCTCGAAGCGGCACGCATGCTGCATGCGGCGCTCGACGCCGCCAGCGAGGCTACGCGCGCGCGCCCGACCCGGCCGCGGCACGAAGGGGCGCGCGGATGACGGCGATCCTGACCGTGGGGCGGATGCTCAGCGCCCAGGCCCGCCTGCAGCCGCGCCGCATCGGTGCGCGCGACCTGAGCCGGGCCATGACATTCGAGACCTGGAACGCGCGCGCCTGCCGGCTGGCCAACGCGCTTCTGGGCATGGGGCTTGTCAAGGGCGACCGGGTCGCGGTGCTGGCCCATAATCGGGTCGAATGGGCCGAGATCTATGCCGCGGTGGCCAAGGCCGGGCTGGTCGCCGTGCCGATCAACTTTCGCCTGACCGCGGCGGAGACGCAGTTCATCTGCGAAGACTGCCGGATCTCGGCCATCATCGTCGAGACGGTGCTTGCCGGCATCGTCGAGGCGATACGACCGGGGCTTGGTCTGCCCCCTGCCCGCTGTATCCTGATGGACGATGTGCCGGGGCCGGGCTGGACCGGCTATGAGCCCCTGATCGCGGCCGCCTCGGAAGCCGAGCCGGATATCGCGGTGGCGCCCGAAGACACGTGGTGCCTGATGTATACCTCGGGCACCACCGGCAATCCGAAGGGGGCGATCCGCAGCCATCTGGGCATGGCGATGATGGCCTTGATGACGCAGGTCGAACTGGGGCTGAGCCGCGACGACGACGCGCTTCTGGTCATGCCCATGTGCCACGCGAATTCGCTCAACTTCTTCACCGCCTTCCTGTCGATCGGGGCCACGGCAACCATCTTTTCGCGCCCCAGCTTCGACGCCGCGCTGTGCCTGCGCACGATCGGTGCGTTGGGGGTGACGTTCTCGTCGCTCACGCCGACCCATTTCGCCATGATGCTCGATGTGCCGCCGGCTGATCGGGGCGATGCGGGGTTCGAGAAGGTCGCCAAGCTGATGGTGTCATCGGCGCCGGCCCGCGTCGAGACCAAGCGCGCCATCATGGCGATGTTCCCGAATTCCGGCCTCTACGAGCTTTACGGCTCGACCGAGGCGGGATGGGTGACCTTCCTCCATCCCGACGAGCAGTTCGAGCATATGGGCACGGTCGGGCGCGAGGTCGTGGGATCGGCGCCGATCCGGCTGCTGGACGATGACGGCAACGAAGTGCCCGACGGCCAACCCGGAGAGCTTTTTTCCTGCGGACCCTATGCCTTCGACGGATATTGGAACCAGCCCGCCAAGACGGCCGAGGCCTTCCGGGGTGATTACCTGTCGGTGGGCGACGTGGCGGTCAGGGATGCGGACGGCTACATCCGGCTGATCGATCGCAAGAAGAACATGATCATCTCGGGTGGCGAGAATGTCTATCCGACCGAGGTCGAGGCGGTTCTTGCCCGGCATCCGGATGTGAAGGACGTCGCCGTCGTCGGACGCATGGACGAGAAATGGGGCGAGCGCGTCGCCGCAGCGGTTGTCCTGCGCCCCGGCGCCGCGCTTACCGCCGAGGCGCTTCTTGCCTGGTCGAAGGACAGTCTGGCCGGCCACAAGCGCCCGCGCGAGATCCTGTTCCTGCAACCCCACCAGATGCCGCGCAACGCGACCGGCAAGATATTGCATCGTGTCCTGCGCGACATGATGGCGGCTCCAGCCCCGAAGGAAAGCGCCGATGATGAAGATTCAGGATCTCAACACTGATACCGAGAGCGTCGCGGCCTGGATGGCCAGGGCCCTCGCCGCGCGCGGGGTCGACCGGGTCTTCGGACTGCAGGGCGGGCATATCCAGCCGATCTGGGATCACCTCCACCGGCTGGGCATCCGCATCATCGACGTGCGGGACGAGGGCGCCGCGGTTCACATGGCCCATGCCCATGCCGAATTGACTGGCGGGCTGGGCGTGGCCATGGTCACCGCGGGGCCCGGGGTGACCAATTGCGTGACGGGGGTGGCGAATGCGTCGCTCGCGCGCGCGCCGGTCCTGCTGATCGGGGGCTGCACGTCGCGCCCGCAGGCCAACATGGGACCGCTCCAGGACATCCCGCATGTCGAGATCATGCGACCTGTCACCCGCTACAGCCGGACGGCACGGGTTCCCGAACAGGTGATCCGCGAGATGGACGAGGCGATCGCGCGCGCCCTGGGCGACATGGGGGAGCCGGGGCCGTCCTATATCGAGGTTCCGACCGATGTGCTGCGCGCGCGCGTCGCGCCCGCGCTGATCCCGGCCGACTGGATCGCGCCCAAACCGCCCCGCGCCCCCGCCCCCGCCCCGACGGCGGTGGCCGAGGCGGTCGCCGTCATCCGTGCCGCCCGGCGGCCGCTTGTCGTCAGCGGACGCGGCGCGCGGGGGGCCGACGCCGCGGTCCGGGCCTTCCTCGATGCGACCGGCGCGCTCTATCTCGACACGCAGGAAAGCCGCGGGGTGGTTCCGGCGGATCATCCGTCATTCGTGGGTGCCGC
>JASBUM010000065.1 GCA_030147905.1 Acidimangrovimonas sp. | reverse complement strand
GCGCGGTGCGGTCGAGGTGCGCGCGGCCGGTCGCGCCTTTGTCGAGATGCGCGCACGGATCGAGCGCCAGATCGAGCAGCGCACCTTGATGCTGTCTGGGGTAAGCCACGACCTGCGCACCCCGCTGACCCGGCTGCGGCTGGGGATGGCGATGCTCGATGACGGGCCGGAGGTGGAAGCCCTTCGGCGCGATCTCGACGACATGGAGCGGCTGCTGGACAGTTTCCTCGCCTTCGCGCGGGGCGATGCGCTCGACGATCCCGAACCCTGCGATCTGGCGGCACTCCTGGGCCGGATCGTCGACAATGCGCGTCGTGGGGGCCAGACGGTGGATTTCATGGCCCCCGAGATCGCGCTGCCGCCGGTGCGCCTGCGCCCCCAGGTCGTGACCCGCGCGGTCGAGAATCTTCTGGGCAATGCCCGCCGATATGCGCGCCGGGCCGAGGTCCGGCTGACCGGCGACGAGCGGATGATGCGCATCCTAATCGAGGACGACGGCCCCGGCATCCCCGAGGACAAGCACGAGGAGGCCCTTCGTCCGTTCACCCGGCTCGACGCCGCGCGCAACCAGGATCGGGGCGGGGGCGTCGGGCTTGGGCTTTCCATCGCCGCCGATATCGCGGGCAAGCATGGCGGGACACTGCGGCTCGGGCAGGGGACGCGGCTGGGTGGGCTGTGCGTGGAACTGACGCTGGCGCGCTGAGCCGGGCCATAGCGGCGCGAGACGGTCGGCGGTGGGACGGGCCGGCGTGCGCCTTCGCCCCGTCGGCGGACAGGCTCGCAGCAGGCGTGCCGGTTGCGCATCGCGTCGATTCGGTCGTGCCATGCGCACCGGCCCGCCCACGGCCCTTGCGGGGGATTCGGTGCCAGCGTCAGCCCGGCGCCGCGGCCGCGCTAGCGGGGCAGACCAAAATCCGGCGCCAGGTCCAGGCGGGCGCGGATCGTCGCGGGCGTGGCTCCTTCGGCGCGCAGCGTCGCAAGCGCGCGGGCGTCGTCGCGCTTGGCCAGCCGGCGACCCTTGTCGTCACGAATAAGATCGTGATGGAAATAGCTTGGGGTCGGAAGCTCAAGCAATTCCTGAAGTAGCCGGTGAACCCTTGTCGCCTCCAGCAGATCGGCCCCGCGGGTAACTTCGGTAATGCCCTGCGCCGCGTCGTCGACGGTGACCGCCAGATGATAGGCAGCGTCCATGCCGGGCCGCGACAGCACCACATCGCCTACCTCGGCGATCATCGCGTCCCGGTCCAGATGATGGGTCCCGGGATGGAGCGGGCCGCGCTCCTCGAATGCGGGCCGCCGGCCGCCGAGACAGGCGAAGGCGCGCGCAATATCGAGCCGGAAGGCGTCGTCGGGCCCGGCGGCGGCCATCGGGCGGCCGCGGCAGGTGCCGGGGTAGATCAACCCGTCGGGGCCGATCGCGGGCGCGCCTTCCTGCGGCGCGTTCTGGGCCGCGCGGATATCGGCCCGACTGCAGCGACACGGATAGAGCAGGCCGAGCCCCGCAAGCCGCGCGAGCGCCGCGCGATAGGCGTCAATCCTTTCGGACTGGCGCATGACCGGCCGCGGCCAGACAAGGCCAAGCCAGGAGAGATCGTCCGCAATCGCCGTCTCCCACCGGGGGCGGCTGCGCGCGCGGTCGAGATCCTCGATCCGCAGCAGGAAGGTCCCCGCGGCACCGGCACGGTCCGCCGCGATCAGCGCGGCATAGGCATGGCCCAGATGCAGCGGACCGCTCGGCGATGGCGCAAAGCGGGTCACGGCCATCGCGCGAACCTCAGGATTCGGCGGCAAGCCATTGATGGAACAACTCTTTCGCGCGGTCG
>JASBUM010000048.1 GCA_030147905.1 Acidimangrovimonas sp. | reverse complement strand
CTCGGGATACAGGCCGGCACCGAAATGCTGGTCGAGATAGCGGCAGATGACGCGGCTGTCGTATATCGCCGGCCCGTCGTCGCGTTCGAGCGCGGGGATCTTGCCCAAGGGGTTGTGGGCCACCGGCATGGTGCCGGGTTCGACCGGGGTGCCGGCGGCGGGCACGCGCTCGATCGCGTCGGCGCGGCCGCATTCATGGAGCAGGACCATGACCTTGCGGACGAAGGGCGAGGTCGGGGAATGATAAAGGCGCATGGATTTCCTTTCGGTGTCTGATCGGTCGGGCGGGATCATGATCGCGGCGGAAGCGGCGCGCGCATCAAGTCGGCAAGTTCGGCATTCGGCACGGCCCCGGCACGGGCGGCGAGGCTCGCCGCGGCGCCGAGGCGGGCGGCCTCGGGTTTGTTTTGCGACAATTTCCAGGTGCCGTCGATTTGCTCGATGTCGAGCCGGCACGGCAGGATCTGGCGCATCATCCGGGTCAGGACCTCGGGTGTCATCTTGGCGCGGGTCCAGGCCGGCTTGGGGGCGAGATCGGCCTCGAACCGCGCCGACAGGCGATCGAGCAGTTCGGGCAATTCGTCCTCGGGCCGCAAGCTCAGACGTCCGCGCAGATGGACGGCGATGTAGTTCCAGGTCGGAACCTGATCGTCGAGCCCATACCAATCGGGCGAAATATAACCGTCGGGCCCGGTCACGGCCAGCAAGGCGGGCAGGGCGTCCGCCGCGGCCGCCCGCAGGGCCGCGGCGATCGGGTTCGAGCGCACGAGGTGAAGCGCCGCCTGGGTTCCCTCCGCGTCCAGCACGAAGGGGATATGCGCCGCCAAAGGCGCCCCGCCGCCCGCGTCGGCGATCGTCAGCATGCCGAAGCCGCGCGTTCTGGCGAAGGCAAGGTTGGTTTCGGCGCTCGCGCCGCGAAAGGCTGGATTGGGATGCATCGCGTCCTCCTTCGCGGCGACGGTAGCGGGCGCCGCGGACACTGGCAATCGCGCTTGCGCCGGACCGGCACTCTCGAAGGGTCGGCCGCGCCTAGGCGAGCAGGCGGGCGCCGTCGTGCCCGGCGATGCGGGCCTCGATGATCCGGCCCTCGGGCTGCGGCCGGGCAAGCTGGACTTCGGTGAATTGTTCGGTGCGCCCGCGCGTCGGGCTTTCGGTGAGGATGCGGTGGGTCCGGCCCTGCTGCGCCGCAAGATGGCGCGCAAGGGCGTGGTCGCCGGCCGCGCGCAGCCGTGCGGCGCGGGTGCGGATCGCCGGGCCGGGCACCGCCGGCATGCGCGCCGCCGGGGTGCCGTTGCGGGGGCTGTAGGGGAAGACATGGAGGAAGGTCAGGCCGCATTCCTCGATCAGCCGCAGGGTGTTTTCGAACATCGCTTCGGTTTCGGTCGGAAAGCCCGCGATCAGATCGGCGCCGAAGACGAGGTCGGGCCGCAGGCGCCGCGCCTCTTCGCAAAACCGGATCGCATCGTCGCGCAGGTGACGCCGCTTCATCCGCTTGAGCGTCAGGTCATCGCCCGCCTGCAGCGACAGGTGCAGATGCGGCATCAACCGGGG
>JASBUM010000046.1 GCA_030147905.1 Acidimangrovimonas sp. | reverse complement strand
GTTCGACGGCGAATCGAAACATATGAACGGTGACCTGCGGCTTGATTTCGCGACGCTGAGCGCGGAGCGGACGCGGCTGACGCTGCGCTTCGAGATGAAGCCCGTCACCCTGACCGCGCGGATCATGCTCCAGACGTTGCGTCTGGGGCGCGGGCGGATGACGGCCCGGCTGCACTGCGGGCTCGATCGGCTGGCCTACGGGATCGAGACGCGCTTTCGCGCCGGCGAGCCTGCGCGGATCTGAACCCGGACCGCCGGGCCGATGGGGCGGGATGGCCGGCCGCCGGCACCTCCCGTCGCCCCGCCCCGGGCGGGCATCATGCCCCGCCCACAGACGGCATCATGTCGCTTTCCTTCTTCCAAACGTCGGACGCACTTCCCCCTTTGTGCGGGGATCGGCGCATATGAGGCGCAAGAGCCACCGCAGGGAGTCGTCGCCATGAAAACCCATGTCAAAGCGCTGGTCGTCGGCGGCGGCGCCGTCGGCGCGTCGATCGCCTATCACCTGGCGCGCGCCGGTTGGTCCGATGTCATGCTGGTCGAGCGCGACGAGCTGACCTCGGGCTCGACCTGGCACGCGGCCGGGCTTCTGCCCTTGTTCAACATGTCCTACGCCACGACCCATATTCACAAATATTCGGTCGATTTCTACAAGCAGCTCGAGGCGGAGACAGGGCTCAACCCCGGTTTCTATGTCGTCGGCAATCTGCGCATGGCCCAATCCGACGCGCGGATGGACGAATTCCTGCTCTATTCCTCGGTGGCCGAAACCGCGGGGGTGCATCACGAATTTCTCACGCCCCAGGAGATCAAGGCGCGCTGGCCCCTGCTGCGCACCGAGGATCTGAAGGGCGCGCTCTTTCATCCTCAGGACGGCTATATCAACCCCGCCGACGTGACCCAGGCGATGGCCAAGGGCGCACGCCAGCGCGGTGTTGTGATCGAGCGCAAATGGCAGGTCGACGCCTATCGCTGGACCGGGTCGGAATGGATCGTCACGCTGACCCGGATGGTCGAGAAGGGCGGCAATCTGGTCGCCTCGGACGAGCGGGCCGAGGTCCATGCCGAACATGTCGTCACCGCGACGGGCAACCACGCCCAGCGCACCGCGCAGCTTTTGGGCATCAAGATCCCCGCGATCCCGGTCGAGCACCAATATATCGTGACCGAGCCCGACCCGGCGCTGGTCGAATACCGCAAGGCGGGCCAGCCCGAACATCCGGTGCTGCGCGACGCCGATGCCAAATGGTATGTGCGCGAGGAACGCGGCGGCTGGATCCTCGGCCCCTATGAACAGGGTGCGCCCGCGCGTTTCGCCCATGGCGTGCCCGACAGTTTCCGCGCCGATCTCTTCCCCCTCGATCTCGAACGGATCGAGGAAGAATACATGTCGATGATCCACCGCATCCCGTCGTCCGAGACGGTCGGGCTCAAGGACGATTTCAACGGCCCGATCTGCTACACGCCCGACGGCAATCCGCTGGTGGGTCCGGCGCCGGGGCTGCGCAACATGTGGCTGGCCGAAGGGTTCAGCTTCGGCATCACCGCGGCCGGCGGCACCGGCCACTACCTGGCGCAGATGATGGTCGAGGGTGAGGCCGAGATCGACATGGCCAGCCTCGATCCCAAGCGCTATGGCGCGTGGATGACGACCGATTACGCCGTGGGCAAGAACGAGGAATGCTATGCCCATGTCTATGTCCTTCACCATCCCGACGAGGAACGCGAGGCCTGCCGCCCGCTGCGCACCTCGCCCGCCTATGACCGCCAGGCCGCCCGCGGCGCGCAATTCGGCCAGGTCAATGGCTGGGAACGGCCCAATTACTTCGGCCCGCTCGATGCGCCGGCCGATTTCGACCAT
>JASBUM010000042.1 GCA_030147905.1 Acidimangrovimonas sp. | reverse complement strand
GCGCCGACGCCGATGCCGGCGATCGCCATGCCCTCGATCAGGGTCAGCGGGTCGCCTTCCATGATCATCCGGTCGGCGAAAGTGGCGCTGTCGCCTTCATCGGCGTTGCAGACGATGTATTTCTGATCGGCCTTGGCCTCGGCCACGGTCTTCCACTTGATGCCGGTCGGGAACCCCGCGCCGCCGCGGCCGCGCAGCCCGCTGTCGGTGGTTTCCTGCACGATCTCGGCGCGGGTCATGCCCAGCGCCCGGCGCAGGCCCTGCAATCCGCCATGGGCCTCGTAATCCTTGACGTCGAGCGGGTCGATGACCCCGCAGCGCGCAAAGGTGAGCCGGGTCTGGCGCTTCATCCACTCCAGCTTATCGGTCGGGCCGAGCGCGAGCGGGTGGTTGCCGAAATCGGCGTCGAACAGGCCGGCGACATCGCCCGCGCCGACCGGGCCGAAGGCCATGCGCCCGTCCTCGGTCTCGACCTCGACCAGTGGTTCGAGCCAGATCATGCCGCGGGTGCCGTTGCGCACCAACGTGACCTCAAGGCCGCGGGCGCGGGCCTCGGCGGCGACCTTGTCGGCGACGGCGTCGGCGCCCAGCGCCTTGGCGGCGGCATCGCGGGGAACGTAGATCTTCATGCGCCCATCTCCGCCAGGATTGCATCGAGCTTTTCGGTATCCAGCCGGCCCACCACCTTGCCGTCGATCATCGCCGCCGGGCCGCAGGCGCACAGGCCGAGGCAGAAGACCGGCTCGATCGTCACGGCGCCACTGGCGGTGGTCTCGTGGAAATCGGCGCCCAGCCGTTCGCGGGCATGGGCGGCAAGATCATCTGCACCCATCGCCTGGCAGGCCTCGGCGCGACACAGCTTGACCACGTGACGTCCGGCGGGGGCCTTGCGGAAATCATGGTAGAAGGACACCACGCCGTATACCTCGGCACGGCTTATGTTCAGCCGCTCGGCGATCAGGGGCAGCACGTCTTGCGGGACGTGGCCGAATTCGGCCTGAACCGCGTGAAGTATGGGCAGCAGCGGCCCTTCCACGGCATCGTGACGGGCGACGATTTCATCGGTGCGTTGCGCAACCGCCTCGGCGGATACTGCTGCTGACATGGCTTGCTCCAAAAACTATGCGCGCGCTCGATATGGCGCGTCGATGCCTGGAGTATCAATATCATTATACCGTCAATTGATAGAATATGTCTATCGACATGCCCGATCCGGCCGGGGTTATCCGTTCAGCTTTCCGCGATCGCCCGCGCCTCGTGGATCAGCGCGGTGAGCACCGGCGTATAGGGTTCGCGATGCGGCGCTATCAGCCCGACCGCATGTTCGACGTCGGGGCCGCGGATCGGAATCGCGTGGAGGTTCTTGCCGGTGGCATGGAATTCGGCCAGCTTCGTCGGCAGGATCGTGGCGCGATGGCCCGACAGCACATGCGCGACCAGAACCACGGTGGAATTCGATTCGACCGTCGGCCCGGTGGTGACGCCCGCGCGCGACAGCAGTTGATCGACGATGCGGCGGTTCTGCATGTCGGGCGAGAGCAGGCACAGCTCGGTCGAGGCCAGATCCTCCCAGCCGATCTCATCACAACCGTAGAGCGGATGCCCCGGCGCGCAGACCAGCGTGTAACGCTCGCGGTAGAGCGGGGTCGTCGTCACCCGGCCCAGGGGCTCGTTGTCGAGATAGGAAACCCCGGCCTCGATCTCGAGATTGTCGAGCATGGCGAGGATCTCGACCGAGGTGCGCGAAAGGATGGTGAAGCGCACGTTCGGGTGGCGGTCCTCGAAGGCCATGGTCAGCCGCGACACGATGGTCAGTGCGGTGGGAATGACCGCAAGGCGCAGACGGCCCGAAAGCCCCTGCCGGGCGGCGCGCATCTCCTCGCGCATGGTGCGGGTGTCGCCGACGATCTGGCGCGCCCATTCGAGCACACGCTGTCCCTCGGGGGTGAGCCCTCCGAATCGCGAGCCGCGCCACACCAGCATCACGCCGAGCTGCTCCTCGAGCTGGCGGATCGCCACCGACAGGCTGGGCTGGGTCACGCCGCAAGCCTCGGCGGCGCGTCCGAAATGCTTTTCGCGCGCCAGGGCGATGAACATCTCGAGCTTCTCGATCATCGGGTGGTTCCGGATTGCCGCCGCAGACGCAGCCTTAGCCCAGCGCGGCGGTTCTGGCCATTGCCCTTTTGCGCGCAAGCCGGCACATTCGCGCGGCCGGGCGGAGGACAGGCCGGGGGGGCGCGGAATGCGGGCGGGACTGACGACATTGGTGCTGGGCTATGTGCTCAGCCAGTTCTATCGCGCCATGCTGCCGGTGCTCAGCCCGTTTCTCGCGCGTGATCTGGGCGCCCGGCCCGAGGATCTGGCCCTTGCCTCGGGGCTGTGGTTTCTGGCCTTCGCGCTGGCGCAACTGCCGATCGGCTGGGCGCTGGACCGTTTCGGTCCACGCTGGACGGCGGCACTGCCGATGGCGGTTCTGGGCGGCGGCGGGGCCTTCGTCTTCGCTGCTGCGTCCGGACCCGCGGCGATCGTCTGGGCGATGGTCCTGATCGGTGCGGGCTGCGCGCCGGTGCTGGTGGCGACCTACTACATCTATGCCCGGGCCTTTTCCGTGGCCGTTTTCGGCACCCTGGCCGGGATCACCGTGGGCGTCGGATCCCTTGGCAATATCGCCGCTTCCGTCCCCATGGCATGGGCCGCCGCGCAGCTGGGCTGGCGCGGGGTCGTGGCGGCGATCGGGGTCCTGACGGTGGTGATCGCGATCGCACTTGCCGTTTTCGTGCGCGATCCGGTGTCGCCGCAATCCGCCGCCGGACAGGGGGCCGAGGCGGGGGCCGGGCGCCGCGGACGCGGGCAGGGCCGGCTGTCCGATCTGCTGCGGCTGCGCGCGTTCTGGCTGATCGCGCCGATGATGATCGCGGGCTATGCGCCGGCGGCGGATATCCGCGCGCTGTGGGTGGCGCCGCATCTGGCCGGGCTCTATGGCCAGGACGCGATCGGCATCGGCCGCGCGAGCCTGTTCATGGGCCTGGCCATGATCGCCGGCAATTTCGTCTATGGGCCGGTCGATCGCCTGGTGGGCAGCCACAAATGGGGGATCTTCGTCGGCAATCTCATTGCATTGTCCTGTCTGGCCGTGCTTGCCGCGGCGCCCGCCCGCGGCCATGAATGGACGGCGATCACCTTCGATATCCTCGGATTCGCCGGGGCCGCCTATCCGGCGGTGATGGCGCATGGGCGGCGGTTCTTTCCCAGCCATCTGGTGGGACGCGGGGTGACGCTCCTGACGCTGGTCGGGATGGGCGGTGCGGGGCTTTTGCAGGTCGCGTCGGGGCAGGTGCATGCTGCTTTCGGCCCGGATCCGGCCGCGGCGCTTTCGGCGGTCTATGTCTTTTTCGGACTGGTCCTTGCGGCCGCGCTTTCGGTCTATGCCTTCAGCCCGCGCCGCGGGCCGTGACCGCGGGCTTTTGACAATCGCCGCCGCGGCAGCTATCCCGTCGCGATCAAAGGGATGCCCGCCGGGCCGGCCCGAATTCGTGCGGAAACCGCCATGTCCCCGACCGCGTCTTCCCCGACCGATACCGCCGCGGCCCGCAGGCCGCCGGTCGACACCAGGCGGATCGAGGTGATCGCCCCCAATCTCAAACGCCGCCTGTCGGGTGTGACCGCGACCATCGCGCGGCTGGTGCCGGTGCAGGCGGGCGCGATCGGGATCGCGGCGACCGGGCCCGGCCTGCCGGCCGATCTGCCGCATATTCCGCTGTGGCAGTTGCCCTTCCTGCCCCGCGACCGCTGGCGGGTGTGGCACGCGCGGCGCAATACCGAGATGCTCCTGGGCCTTGTCCTGCGTCATCTGCTGCGCCGGCGCCTGCGGCTCTTGTTCACCTCGGCCTCGCAGCGCCGGCACAGCCGCTATACCCGCTGGCTGATCGGCCGGATGGATGCGGTGGTCGCCACCTCGCGGCGCACGGCCGGCTATCTCGAACGCCCGGCCACGGTGATCCTGCACGGGATCGACACCGCGCGTTTCGCCCCGCCCGAGGACCCCGCCGCCCTGCGCCGGCGGCTCGGCCTGCCCGAGGCCGGCCCGTTGATCGGCTGCTATGGCCGGATCCGGGCGCAGAAGGGCACCGACGCCTTCGTCGAGGCGATGATCCGCCTCTTGCCCGACCATCCCGGCGCCACCGCGCTGGTCATGGGGCGTGCGACCGAAAAGCACCAGGCCTTTCTTGCCGGGCTGAAGCGCCGCGCGGCCGCGGCCGGGCTGGCCGATCGGATCCGCTTTCTGCCCGAGGTGACGGTCGACCGTATGCCCGAATGGTATCAGGCGCTCGATCTCTTCGTCGCGCCGCAGCGCTGGGAGGGTTTCGGGCTTACGCCGCTGGAGGCAATGGCCTGCGCGGTCCCGGTGGTGGCGACCCGTGTGGGCGCCTTCGAGGAGCTGGTTGCGCCCGGCGAGACCGGCGCCCTGGTCGCGCCGGGCGATATCGCGGCGCTGGCGAAGGCCGCGGATGAGATCCTGCGCGATCCGGCGCGGCCGGCGACGATGGGCCGGGCCGCGCGGGCGCGGGTTCTGGGCGGATTTCGCATCGAGGACGAGGCGGCGGCGCTGGTCGCGCTTTACCGGCGCCTGCTGGACGGGGCCGCGGCATGAACGCGCTTGGCTTTCATCTGGCGCGCGCCTTGCGTCGCGAGGCGCCCCTGGCCGCGCTTTCGGCGCCCGAAGCCGCCCTCATGGCCGATCTTGCCGGGCGGCGGGTGGCGCTGGTGGGCAATGCGCGGGCGCTGGCCGAGGGCCGCGCCGGGGCCGAGATCGACGCCCATGATCTGGTGATCCGCATCAACCGCGCGCCGATGCCCGCCGCAGCAAGCCACGGGCGGCGCACCGATTGGCTGGCGCTTGCCGTACGGCTGGGCGCGGGGGAACGCGCGCGCATCGCACCCCGGCGGATCCTGTGGATGTCGCACAAGCGCAAGCGGCTGACCTGGTCGGTGGCGCGCAGCGGCGGGTTCTATCTGCATCCGCTCGCGCAATTCGCGGCACTTTCGCACGAACTGGGCGCACCGCCCACCACCGGGGCGATGCTGATCGGGCTTTTGGCGCGCAGCGAGGCGGCGGCGGTCGACCTTTACGGCTTCGATTTCTTCGGCTCGCTGTCGCTGTCGGGGCGCCGCCGCGCCGATCAGGTACCCCATGATTTCGCCGCCGAACGCGCCTGGGTCGAGGCCCTGATCGCGCGCGATGGACGGTTCACGCTCTGGCGGCCCGCCGACGCCCGGTGATCGCCGCCCGGCTGACGCCCGCCATCCGCCGCCGCCCCCGGCCGTCCTCCGCTGCGGCCCCTTTCGCAGCCTCGCGCTTTGCGCTATGGGGCGTCTTCGTTTGACGCGTGCATGAAGGAGATCCCTGCGATGGGCTACAGGGTCGTTGTCGCCGGTGCCACCGGAAACGTGGGCCGCGAAATGCTGAACATCCTGGCCGAGCGCCAGTTCCCGGTGGACGAGATCGCGGCGCTGGCGTCGCGCAAATCGCTGGGCACCGAGGTCAGCTTCGGCGACACGACGTTGAAGACGAAGGATCTCGACACGTTCGATTTCACCGGCTGGGACATCGCATTGTTCGCCGTGGGCTCGGCCGCGACCAAGATCTATGCCCCCCGGGCGGCCAAGGCCGGCTGCGTGGTGATCGACAATTCCTCGCTCTATCGCTACGACCCGGATGTGCCGCTGGTCGTGCCCGAGGTGAATGCCGAGGCCGTCGACGGCTATAGCAAGAAGAACATCATCGCCAATCCCAATTGCTCGACCGCGCAG
>JASBUM010000034.1 GCA_030147905.1 Acidimangrovimonas sp. | reverse complement strand
CCGCGGTTGATCGCCGCGTCGGTCTGGAAGAAATTGTCGTATGAGCCGTTGAGCGTCCGGCCCTTGGCCGAAATGATGCCCGCGGTCACCGAGAACCCCTGCCCCAGCGGATTGCCCATGGCGATCACCCAGTCGCCGACGCGCATCTGGTTGCTGTCGCCGAAGGGGACATAGGGGAGCGGCTTGTCGGCCTTGACCTTCAGAAGCGCGATGTCGGTCGCCTTGTCGACGCCCACGACCTTGGCCTTGTAGCTGTCGCCGTTCTCGAACTGCACCTGGATGTCGTCGGCGCCGTCGATGACGTGGTTGTTCGTGACGATGTAGCCGTCCTTGGAAATGACGAATCCCGAACCCAGCGCCTCGGCGCGGCGCGGCGGCGGGGGTGCGCCGCCATTGTCGCGCTGACGGTTCATGAAATCTCGGAAGAACTGCTCGAAGGGGGACCCTGGCGGCACCATCGGCCCGTTGTCGGTCGAGGCCGAAACGGTCGTGGTGGTGGTGATGTCCACCACCGCGGGGCTGACCTTGGCGGTCAGATCGGCAAAGCTTCCCGGCACCCCCTTGGCACCCACCGCCAGCCCCTGGGCGAAGAACAGCGCAAGCCCCAGCACCAGCCCCCAGGCCAGACGCCATGCGGCCCCCGTCCGGTCGTCCCGTCTATCGGCCGTCATCTGCACGATATGCTCCTTTCTCGATTTCCTCCACCTACAGCCCCGGGGGCATGCAGGCACGCATCATTCCCAGTTAGCCTGAGGGCGGCGCGGCGCAATGGCAAACACGAAAACTCAATTGGTCGTGAATTCATGTCAGGCCGCGGCCCCCCGGACAATCCATCCGTACGGGGGCAGTTTCGACGCCGCGATGCCGGCCGCGGCGGAGGCGGCCGGTCGGGCGGTCGGCACAATCGGGATGCAGCCCGGCCACGCGACCATGGTTGCCCGTCGGGGCCCGGTAGAGCCATAGCGCAGGACCGGCAGCCCCACGCCGCGGTGGCGGTGCCCACAGAATTCCCCGTGGATGTCGATCCCCGGGATGGCCAGGCTCACGCAGGAAGGGCCACGGTTAGAGGCCCCATTTGGCCCGCGCGAGCCAGATCATGGCCACGCCCGCGGCGACAGCGGCGAGACCCAGCATGCGCCGGGTCTCGACCGGAAGGCGGGCACGCAGGTCCAGCAGCTCTTCAAGCCGGCGCGGCAGGAGCGCAAGCACCAGCCCCTCGAAGACGAGAAGCAAGCCAAGTGCAAGAACCACGCCGTTCATGGATCATGGAGAGCCGGTAACGCCGCTGCCGGCAGCACCTGTGCCCGTCCCGGCATTACCGGCCGTGCCATTGCCACCCGACGTGCCGCTACCACCCGCGCCGTTGGCCCTCGCGCCAACACCGGACGCGGTGCCGCTGCCAGATACGCCGCCGGCCGCCGCACCGCCACCGGTCGCGGCCTTGCCGTTCCCGCCGGGCGTTCCCGCGGACGCGGCCGCGCCGGCCATGCCGGGCCGGCCGCGGGCGGCGTTGAGGTAGTCGAAGAACTGGCTGTCGGGGCTAAGCACCATCGTGGTGTTGGCCGGGGCCAGCGCCTTCTTGTAGGCGTTGAGCGAACGGAAGAAGGCAAAGAACTCCGGATCCTTCGAATAGGCCTCGACATAGACCCGGTTGGCCTCGGCGTCGGCCTCGCCGCGGATGACATCGGCCTGCTTGCGCGCCTCGGAGGTCAGCTCCAGCGCGGTCCG
>JASBUM010000033.1 GCA_030147905.1 Acidimangrovimonas sp. | reverse complement strand
TCGAGGTCTGGCGGCTGCATTATGCCGAGACCCTGCACCACTGGTACGAACGGTTCATGGCCAATATCGAGCGTGCGCGCGAACTCTACGACGACCGGTTCTGCCGCATGTGGCGCTATTATCTTGCCGCCTCTGAAATGGGATTCCGGCATTACGGCCAGGTGGTCTTCCAGATCCAGCTTGCCCATCGGCAGGAGGCGGTGCCGCTGACGCGCGACTATCTCTATCGCACCGAGGCCGCGCCGCAGTGGCGCGCGGCCGAATAGTCCCGGCCGCGGCCCCCTCGGCGCCCCGCCCCCGGTGCGTGAAGGGACCGGTGCGTGAAGGGACCGGCGCGTGAAGGGACCGGCGCGCAACCGGCGACCGGCGCCATTCGGCGCCGGACCGGGGCGCGATACCCCAAACATCTGATCGACGCACAACTGCCAGGGGAACCGGCCTTCGGTTTCCCGATGTCACCGGATTCGCATGATTTCGATCGGCCGCGCGCCCTCCCGCCTGCCGATTTGCGCGGCAGGATGCGACCGCAGGCGGCGCCGCGCCGCAATTCGTCGCACAAAATACTGTAAAGAACGTTACGAATCTTGCCGCACTGAATAATTTTGCCCAGAATGCGGGCGGGAATTCCCCAACCACAAGAAAATCAGGGAACGTAGAAAACCGCATTCGGAGTCATCACGATGTCAAGGCACGACTATACCGAGGACGACCACCACGAAGACGTCAAGACGCTTCACGGGATGGGCTACGCGCAGGAGTTGTCCCGCAGCATGAGCCGATTCTCCAATTTCGCGATTTCATTCTCGATCATCTGCATCCTGTCCGGCGGGATCAATTCCTTCGCCCAGTCGATCGGCTCGATCGGCGGCGCGGGCGCGGGCATCGGCTGGATCGTCGGCTGCATGGTTTCGGGCGTCTTCGCGCTCGCGATGGCGCAGATCGCATCGGCCTTCCCGACCGCGGGGGGACTTTATCACTGGGCATCGATCCTGGGCAACCGCTTCACCGGCTGGCTGACGGCTTGGATGAACCTGCTGGGGCTCATCACCGTGCTGGGGGCGATCAATATCGGCACCTCCTTCTTCCTGGCGTCGACCTTCGGTCCGGCCTTCGGCTATACCGGCACGCCGGCCCAGATCGTGGTGGTGGTGCTGGCCATCACCGCCGTTCAGGCCCTTCTCAATCACATGGGCATTCGCGTCACAGCGATGCTGACCGATATGTCGGGTTTCCTGATCCTCGGTACGGCCGCGCTTCTGATCGTGTTGTGTTTCGCCTTCGCGCCCAGCCTCGATGTCAGCCGGCTGTGGACCTTCACCAATTATTCGGGCGCAGCGGGCGGCAATGTCTTCCCCAAGGCCGACAGCCTGACCTACCTGTTCCTTTTGTCGCTGTTGCTGCCGGTCTACACGATCACCGGCTACGACGCCTCGGCCCATACTTCGGAAGAAACGCTCAAGGCGGCGCATTCGGTGCCGCGCGCGATCATCTCCTCGGTGGTGTGGTCGTCGCTGATCGGGTGGCTGATGCTGTCGGCGATCATGCTGGCGATCCCGGATATGAAGACCGGCGCGGCCCAAGGCTGGAACGTGTTCTTCTACACGATGGATCGGATCATGCCGGCAGGGATCAAATTGTTCCTATATGTGCTGATCCTGATCGCGCAATTCCTCTGCGGGCTGGCCACCGTCACCTCGGCGTCGCGGATGCTGTTCGCCTTCTCGCGTGACGGCGGCATGCCGGTGGGGTCGAAATCGCTGGCCAAGGTCTCGCCGAAATTCCGCACCCCGGTCACCGCGATCTGGACCGCCTCGGTGCTTGAGGTTCTCTACGTCTTCGCCGCGCAGTTCATCTCGATCGCGGGGACCAACCTCTACACCATCGTCGTCAATTCGACGCTGGTCTTCCTGTTCCTGTCCTTCTCGATCCCGCTGACGCTGGGCATGATCGCCTATGGCGGCAAACGCTGGCCGAACCCGGGCCCTTGGAGCCTGGGCGGGCCGCTCTATCGCTTCATCTCGCTGCTGACGATCGTGGGGATGGTGCTGATCTTCTACATCGCCGTCCAGCCGCCCAACGAACATGTGCTGGAGATCACCGTGGGATTCGTCATCCTCGCACTGGTGATCTGGCTGGTGTTCGAGCGTCACCGCTTCCAGGGTCCGCCGATCGGCGAAGAGGCGATCGCCAAGCGCCGGGCGGCGATCGCGGCGGCCGAGGCGGCCGTGGGCGAAGGCGGCGGCGCGCTGGGCCAGGGGGGGCTGCGGCAGACCGGCTGATCGCGCGCGTTGGTTCGGGCCACGGTCCGGTACGGCGCGCGGGCGCGCCCGTATCGGCCCGTGCGCCCGGCCCGTGTTCCGGCCCGTGTTCCGGCCGCGCGGCGGCAGCTTGTGACCGGGGGGGGGTTGCACCCCCCGCCGGGCTAGCTATAACCCCCGACAATTTGCGCGATTGGGTGCTGGTCCGATGCCGAAAATAACCGATATCAAATCCATCATGATCATCGGGGCGGGGCCTATCGTCATCGGTCAAGCCTGCGAGTTCGACTATTCAGGCGCACAGGCCTGCAAGGCCCTTCGCGAGGAGGGCTATCGCGTCATCCTGGTGAACTCCAACCCTGCCACGATCATGACCGATCCGGGCCTCGCCGACGCCACCTATATCGAGCCGATCACCCCCGAGGTCGTGGCCAAGATCATCGCCGCCGAGAAACCCGACGCGCTGCTGCCGACCATGGGCGGGCAGACCGGGCTCAATACCGCGTTGGCGCTGGCCGACATGGGCGTGCTGGACGAACACGGGGTGGAGCTGATCGGCGCCAACCGCGCCGCGATCGAGATGGCCGAGGACCGCAAGCTGTTTCGCGAGGCGATGGACCGGATCGGGTTGGAGAACCCCAAGGCGACTATCATTGCCGCGCCGAAGCTTGGCAATGGCAAGTTCGACATCAAGGCCGGCGTCGCCCAGGCGATCGACGCCATCGAATATGTCGGCCTGCCGGCCATCATCCGCCCCGCATTCACCCTGGGCGGCACCGGCGGCGGGGTGGCCTACAACCGCGACGATTACGAGCGGATCGTGCGTTCGGGGCT
>JASBUM010000009.1 GCA_030147905.1 Acidimangrovimonas sp. | reverse complement strand
TTGTCGCGAGGGCGGCGAAGGCCTCGCGGATGGTGGCATCCTCGGGCTTGAGCGTCAGCGACAGCCGCAGCCGTTCGGTCCCCTTGGGCACCGTGGGCGCACGGATCGCGCGGATGTCGAAGCCCGCACGCTGGAGCGCCTCCGCGGCCTCCAGACACCGGTCGTCGCCGCGGACCGCCACCGCGAGGATCTGGCTCGCCCCGTCGGCGATCCCTAGCGCGCGCGCCAGCCGGCCCGCCCAGGCGACCCGTTCCAGCAGCGCGAGGCGCCGCGCGGGACAGGCCGCCAGATGCGCGAGCACGCCGCGCAGCACTTCGGCCACAAGGGGCGACGGCGCAGTGGAATAAACGAAGCTGCGCGCCCGGTTCACCAGCACCGCGACGGCCTCGGGCGCGGCGCAGACCAGTGCGCCCTGAAGGCCGAGCGCCTTGCCGCAGGTATGCAGCGTCACGACATTCTCCTGCCCCGCGATGGCGCCGGCCAGGCCGCGCCCATCCGGCCCCCAGATCCCGGTGGCATGGGCTTCGTCCACCACCAGCACGGCCTCTTCCTCGGCCGCCAGTGCGGCGAAGGCGGGCAGCGGCGCGAAATCGCCGTCCATGCTGTAGAGACTTTCGACCGCGATCCACGCACGCCCCCGTCCGCCGGACCGGCGCCACCCGCGCAGCAGATCGCGCGCGGCCTCGGGATCGTTATGCGCGAAGGCGCGCGCCGCCGCCCCGCCAAGACGGATCCCGTCGCGCGTGCTTGCGTGGACAAGCGCATCATGAAGAACCAGATCGCGCGCCCGAGGCAAGGCCGAGAAGAGGCCCAGATTGGCGCCGTAGCCGGAGCCGAAATAAAGCGCGCCGCCCGAGCCGAAATGCGCCGCCGCCTCGGCCTCCAGCGCCTCGAAACTGTCATGGTTGCCGCCCAGAAGCCGCGCGCCACCGGCGCCCGGCGCGATCCCGCGCCCCAGCGCCTCGGCCGTCAGCCGCCGGACGAGATCCGAGCCGGCAAGCCCGAGATAATCGTTCGAGGCGAAATCAGCCCCGCGCTTCGGCCGCAGGCTGCGCAGCCGCCCGCGCCGGGCGAGGTTCTCCAGCAGGTTGCGCTCATCGCGGAGCATGCTCATACCCGCTCACCGCCCGGCATTTCCTCGGCTTCCATCCCGAGCCGTTCGAGCAGGCGTGCGTCGCTGTCCTCGGCCGGGTTGGCCGCGGTCAGCAGCCGGTCGCCCATGAACAGCGAATTCGCCCCGGCGAAGAAGCAAAGCGCCTGCATCTCGTCGCTCATCCCGCTGCGCCCCGCAGACAGCCGCAGGTAACTTTCCGGCATCAATATGCGGGCCAGCGCGATCACCCGCACGAAGTCGAATGGATCGACCGGCGGCGCCCCGGCCAGCGGCGTGCCGGCGATCGGGATCAGCATGTTGATCGGCACGCTTTCGGGATGCACCGGCAGACAGGCCAGCGTCAGCAGCATGGCGATCCGGTCGGCCGCAGCCTCGCCCAGACCGATGATCCCGCCGGCGCAGACCTTGATCCCCGCCTCGCGCACAAGGCGCAGAGTCTCCAGCCGGTCGTCGAAGTCGCGCGTGGTGACGATCTCGGGATAGAAGGTTTCCGACGTGTCGATGTTGTGGTTGTAATAGTCGAGCCCCGCCGCCGCCAGCCGGCCGGCCTGTTCGCGATCGAGCATGCCAAGCGTCATGCAGGTTTCCATCCCGAGGGCGCGGACCCCCTTCACCATCGCCTCGATCGCCGGCATGTCGCGCGCCTTCGGACTGCGCCAGGCCGCCCCCATGCAAAACCGCGTGGCGCCCGCGTCCCGAGCCCTGCGTGCCTCGGCAAGCACCTGGCCCACATCCATCATCTTGGCGGCCGCGAGCGTCGAGCCGTTGCGCGCCGACTGGCTGCAATAGCTGCA
>JASBUM010000693.1 GCA_030147905.1 Acidimangrovimonas sp. | reverse complement strand
TGCCGGTTGCCGGTGCGAACCTCTCCGCTCCGACCTGGTTTGTCCGGAGGCAACCGGATCCCGGGGGCTTGTGCCGTCCCTTCGCAGGATCGCATTTCGATTGCGGAATGAATGATGCCGTAGGCGGGGGCCGCGATCAACCGGTTTCGAACACGCAAGACGCGAGCGGTTTCGCCCGCAGCCGTGGCGCCCATTTTTCGGGGCCGGACGCCGTGTGCCGGATAGATCGGTGCCGAGGGCCATGGCGGCCGGTGGACACGGGCGCGGGGGGGCGGGGGCGCGCGGACCTATTCCGGCCGGTGGCTCGCCGGCGCCGGTCGCGGGTCTGTGCGGTTGACCACGGTTACAGCAGCCCGCGTCCGGCGAGGTTTCGCATCATTGCGCCGGTGCCGAAGCGCCATTCCGGCGCCTCGGTCGAGAGCGTCACCCGGTTGACGAGACTGCCGAGGCCGGGCGCGGTGATGGTGACCAGATCGCCACGGTGATGGGTGAAACCCTCGCCCGGGCGGTCGCGATCCTCGATCGGGGCGAAGGCGGTGCCCAGATACAACATGAAGCCGTCGGGATATTGATGATGGCGGCCTATGGTCTGGGCCACCAGATCGATGGGGTCGCGGCTCATCTCCGCCATGGCCGAGCGCCCCTGGAGCACGAATCCATCCTCGCCCTCGACCCGTAGCGCCAGTTCGAGCGCCCCGAGATCGCGCAGGGTGAAGCCCGCATCGAACAGCCGAACGAAGGGCCCCAGCGCCGCCGAGGCGTTATTGTCCTTGGCTTTGCTCAGCAGCAGCGCCGAGCGGCCCTCGAAGTCGCGCAGGTTGACATCGTTGCCCAGCGTCGCGCCGCGGATCTCGCCGCGGGCGTTGACGGCCAGCACGATCTCGGGCTCGGGGTTGTTCCAGCGCGAGCCGGGATGCAGCCCGATCGACGCACCCCAGCCGACTGCCGCCATCGGCTGTGTCTTGGTGAAGACCTCGGCGTCGGGGCCGATGCCGACCTCCAGATACTGGCTCCAAAGGCCCTCGGCCTGAAGCAGCGTCTTGACCTCCGCCGCCCGTGCGGAGCCCGGTTTCAGGTTGCGCAGGTTGTCGCCCACGATGCCGGCGACGCGCGCGCGCACCGCCTCGGCGCGCGACGGGTCACCGGCCGCGCGTTCCTCGATGACGCGTTCGATCATCGAGCGGGCGAAGGTCACGCCGGCGGCCTTCAGCGCCTGAAGATCGGCGGGTGCCAGCAGGTGGTCGGCCTGTGTCGCGTCGGCCTCGTGGCCAAGGCTGGCGGCCGCGAATTCGTCGAGCGGACCGAGCGTCTCGCCCCGGTTCTCGGACAGGTAGCCGGCCGGATCGGGCAGATCGAGAAGCGCGCTCAACGTCGGCGCGGCGCGGCTGGTCACGTCATGCAGGCGACCGGCGCGCAGGCATACCACGGCGGGTCCAACGCCCGAGCGCCATACGCGCCCGACATAGAGCCCTTCGGGGTCCAGCTCGATCATTACGCTTCTCCTCCCTGCGGGTCCCGCCCATCCCACCGACCGGTCCGGGGTAGGGGGCCGGGGCGGCCGCGCAATCTAGGGCGTTCGGCGGCCCGGCTGTCAAGCCTGTGCGATCGGGGAGGTCTTACGCGGGTTTCGGGGCGCGAGGCGGCCTTGCGGGTCGTGATACAGGAAGAGAGGAGCGAGGCGGAAAGGGCACGTCACGGTGCGCGTAGCAGGGTGCGGGTGCTGTCCGTTGCCGTGCTTGTCCGTGTGCCGCTGCGCGGTGGCCGGTGCGTGCGCACCGGTCGGATTCCTGCCTCCGGCGGGGATATTTGGGAACGAAAGATGGCGGCGGCCTGCGAAGGGGGGGGAAGGTAGCCTGTTTCGGTCGGG
>JASBUM010000672.1 GCA_030147905.1 Acidimangrovimonas sp. | reverse complement strand
GAAACCCCGACCGTCGACCAGCGCCGCCCCTGCCCGTCCTCGCTGTCGATGATGACGCGGGTCACCGCCTCGGTCCCGCCCTGGGTGATGCGGACCTTGAAATCGACCAGACGCATATCGTCGATACAGGCCTGATACGGGCCGAGATCCTTCGACAGGGCCTTGGCCAGCGCATTGACCGGGCCGCGGTCGGCGCCGCTCTCATCCATCGATTCCGAGACCGACAGCATCTTCTGCGCGCCGATCTTGACCACCACCACCGCCTCGGAGAGGCTGACCATGCGGTCGTATTTGTTCTTGCGCCGCTCGACCGTGACCCGATAGCGCTTGACCTCGAAGAACCGCGGCAGGAGGCCGAGAATGTCGCGTGCGATCAGCTCGAAACTGGCCTGTGCGCCGTCATAGGCATAGCCTTGATCCTCGCGCGCCTTGACCTCTTCGAGAATCCGCGCAAGCGCCGGATCGCCCGGTGCCACCTCGATCCCGGCCGCCACCAGCCGGGCGCGCAGATTCGATTGCCCGGCCTGGTTGGACATCGGAATGACGCGCTGATTGCCGACGCGCGCGGGGTCGATATGTTCGTAGGTCGCGGGGTCCTTCAGGATCGCGCTGGCATGGAGCCCCGCCTTGTGGGCGAAGGCCGAGGCCCCGACATAGGCAGCGGCGCGCTGCGGCACCCGGTTAAGAATGTCGTCGAGCATCCGGCTGATCCGCGTCATTCCGGCCAAGGCCTCGGGCGCGACCCCGGTTTCGAACCGGCTGGCGAAGGGTTCCTTGAGCATCAGCGTCGGGATCAGGCTGGTCAGATTGGCATTGCCGCAACGCTCGCCCAGACCGTTGAGCGTGCCCTGGATCTGCCGCGCGCCTGCGAGAACCGCGGCCAGGGATCCGGCCGCCGCGGTTTCGGTGTCGTTGTGACAATGGATGCCCAGCCGCGCGCCCGGAATCCCGGCGGCGATCACCCCCTCCACCGCGGCGCCGATCTCCTGGGGCAAGGTGCCGCCATTGGTGTCGCACAACACCACCCAGCGCGCGCCGGCCTCCGCCGCCGCCGCCAGACAGGCGAGCGCATAGCCGCGATCGGCCTTCCAGCCGTCGAAGAAATGCTCGGCGTCGAACAAGGCCTCGCGGCCCGCGGCCACGACATGGGCCACCGAGGCGCGGATGTTCTCCAGGTTTTCTTCGAGCGAGACGCCAAGCGCGGTGGTGACATGGAAATCATGGGTCTTGCCGACCAGACAGACCGCGGGTGTCCCCGCGTTCAACACCATCGCCAGCACGTCGTCATTGGCGGCCGAACGTCCGGCGCGCTTGGTCATCCCGAAGGCGGTGAAGGTGGCCCGTGTCTCGGGGCGCGCGGCGAAGAACTCGCTGTCGGTGGGATTGGCGCCGGGCCAGCCGCCCTCGATGTAATCCACCCCCAAGGCATCCAGCGCCGCGGCGATGCGCCGTTTCTCGGCGGTCGAGAATTGCACCCCCTGGCTTTGCTGCCCGTCGCGCAAGGTGGTGTCGTAGAGATGGAGGCGTTCCCTGGACATCACGCCGATCCCCTTTCACTTTGGCGAAAATATCCTCGGGGGTCCGGGACCAGACCGCCCTCCGCGCCAGCATTCGCGACACCCCCAATCGCGTGCCTCGGATCACGCGACCACCAGCATTCACCGCCCGGACCGACGGCCCGAGCAGCGCCCATCCCGCCCCCCGGCACGAGCCGGACACCGTAGGCCGTCGCCGGGTCACGGCGACTCATTGGAGCGCTTCCAGCTTAGTGGGATCGAAATCCGGCCCGGGTACAAGTTCCACCGCTCCCTTTCCCATCCGTACCTCGACCCCGGCAGCGCGTAATGCTGCTTTCAGGCGGTCCACTTCGGAAAAATCCCTGGTTTCCATCGCTCGGGCACGGATCGCACCCAAATGATCCGCTAATGACGCCAGATCGTCGTAGAATTGTTCGCTGGTCCAGCCGCTCTCAAGCGTGGCCAGATCGAACCCGAGAAATTTCAACGTCGCCCGCAAAGTGGCCCCATCTTTCTCTCGGGCAAGCTCGTGCAAGCGCGAGATCGCCTTTGCAGTATTCAGGTCGTCTCCAAGTGCTTCAATCACGCGCGAGTCGACGGATGACGGCTTTACGCCGGCTGTCAAACCAACAAAGTGATCGAGCGTAGCCCTCGCCTGGCGCCCCTTCTCCTGGGTCCAGTCCATCGGCTTCGAGTAATGCGTGCCGAGCATGACGAAGCGGATCACCTCGCCCGGCACGCCCTGGTCCAGAAGATCCCGCACGGTGAAGAAATTGCCCAGGGACTTGGACATCTTCTTGCCCTCGACCTGCAACATCTCGTTGTGCATCCAGACCTTGGCGAAGCTGCCCTCGGGATGGGCGCAGCGGCTTTGCGCCAACTCGTTCTCATGATGGGGAAATTGCAGGTCGATGCCGCCGCCGTGGATGTCGAAGCTTTCGCCCAGCAGATCATGGCTCATGGCCGAACATTCGATATGCCAGCCCGGCCTGCCGCGGCCCCAGGGGCTGTCCCAGCCCGGCAATTCCGGCGGCGAGGGCTTCCACAGCACGAAATCCATCGGGTCGCGCTTGTAGGGCGCGACCTCGACCCGCGCGCCGGCGATCATGTCGTCAAGGCTGCGCCCCGATAGCGCGCCATAGCCGGGGTCGGAGCGCACGTCGAACAGCACATGTCCGTCGGCAGCATAGGCATGGCCGCGGGCGACCAGATCCGCAATCATCGCGATCATCGCGCCGATATAGCCGGTGGCGCGGGGTTCGTGATCGGGGCGCAGCGCGCCCAACGCGTCCATATCCTCGTGATACCAGGCGATGGTCTGGTCGGTCAGGCGGCGGATGATCTCTTCGAGCGGGCGCGGATCGCCCCTGGCCGCCATCTCGGCCGCGCGCGCGTTGATCTTGTCGTCGACATCGGTGAAGTTGCGCACCTAGGTGACGTGATCCGCGCCATATCGGTGGCGCAACAGCCGATAGAGCATATCGAAGACCACGACCGGCCGCGCATTGCCCAGATGCGCGCGGTCATAGACCGTGGGTCCGCAGACATAAAGCCGGACATCCGCCGGATCGATCGGCTGAAAATCCTCTTTGGCCCTGGTCCTGGTGTTGGAAAGCCTGATCTGAACCATTCTCGCCCCTTCGCACACGCTCGTCGGCGGGCTTAGCAAGTTCGATCTGGCTTGGAAACAGAGGAACGGCCCGCCTGACGGATGTCAGCCGGTAATGCAAATCTCGCAAATGATGCCGGCCGCGCCGGTCACGCCATTCCCTGCCATGGCGCCAGGCTAGCCCAGCCGCGCCCGCTTGCCAAGGGCCTCGCGGACGCGGCCGGGCGGCGGCTTCAGGCGTAGCTGACCACCTCGTATTCGATGCCATCGCCATCGTGGAAATAGAACCGCCGGCCCGGCTCGTAATCGGCATGCGAATGGGGCGTGAGCCCGGCCGCGCGCACAGCCGCCTCGGCCGCCGGAAGATCCGAGACCACCACCGCGATATGGTTGAGCCCGCCCGCCATCTCGTAGCTGTCCGCGCGCGGCGCCAGATCCTTGCCGGCGCGGCCGCTGTAAAGTGCTACATATTGATCCTTGGTGCCGACATGGACGGTGGTTCCACCGTCCTTGGCCGGACCCTGCCAGCGGATATGCCAGCCGAACAGCCGGCCGTATAGCGTCGCCGTCGCCATCGGGTCGGGCACGGTGACATTCACATGTTCAAAAGCCGCGATCATCGCTTTTCCATTCCTTGCCTTCGGGATCCGCCCTTGGTAATTTCTCAAGTCCACTTGAGATCAAGCGAAATATTCACGGGGGCATCCATGGCGACAGGCGGGCTGTCGATCGGGCAGCTGGCGGCGCGCACCGGGCTCGCGCCCTCGGCGATACGCCACTACGAGACGCTCGGGCTGATCGCGCCCCTGCGCAACCAGGGCGGTCACCGCCGCTATGACCGCGCCGATATCCGCCGGCTCTCGTTCGTCATGATCGCGCAGGGCCTGGGCTTTGCGCTGGCGCAAATCGGCGCCGCACTGGCCGACCTGCCCGCCGGGCGCCCGCCGACCCGGGCCGATTGGGCGCGGCTGAGCGCCGGCTTCCGCGCCGAGATCGACACCCGCATCGCCCGGCTCGAGACCTTGCGCGACAAGCTCGACGGCTGTATCGGCTGCGGCTGCCTTTCGCTCGACCGCTGTGCGCTTTACAACCCGCAAGACCGCGCCGGCGCCACCGGGCCGGGGCCGCGCTATCTGATGGGCGAGACGCCGGCGGCCGCCCTTGCGCCCGGGCGCGAAACGTGATCGCTTGCGCGCCGCAAAACGAAGGGGGGCAAGGATGCAACTGGCGGATCGGATCGCGCATATCACCGGGGGCGGCTCGGACGGCTGGGAGATCTACTATCGCACCAATGCGATGCAGGCGGCGGGCGAGAGGATCGTCGCGCTGACCATCGGCGAACATGACATCCGCACCGATCCCGCGATCCTTGCCGCGATGGACCGGGGCGCACGCGGGGGCCATACCGGATATACGATGGGGCCGGGCCTGCCCGCGTTGCGCGCGGCGATCGCGGCGCGGGTCGAGGCCCGCACCGGCGTGCCCACGCGCGCGGCCAATGTCGTCGTCACCGCCGGCGGTCAGGGCGCGCTTTTCGCCACCCATATGGCCCTGCTCGACCCCGGCACGCGCGGGCTCTACTGCGATCCCTATTACGCCACCTACCCCGGCACGATCCGCGCCACCGGCGCCGAGGCGGTGGCGGTGCCGACGCGCTCGGCCGAGGAATTCCGCCCCCGCCCCGAAGCCATCGCCGAACGCGCGAGCGGCGCGCGCACGCTGTTGATCAACAGCCCGAACAATCCCACCGGCGTGGTCTATGACCGCGCCACGCTCGACGGGATCGCCCGTGCCGTCACCGCGCATGACCTGTGGCTGATCTCGGACGAGGTCTATGACAGCCAGCTTTGGGACGGCGAACATCTCAGCCCGCGCGCCCTGCCCGGCATGGCCGAACGCACCATCGTCATCGGCTCGGTCTCGAAAAGCCACGCGATGACCGGCTTTCGCCTGGGCTGGCTGGTCGCGCCCGAACCG
>JASBUM010000655.1 GCA_030147905.1 Acidimangrovimonas sp. | reverse complement strand
GGGCTATCTCCTGACGCTGATTCGCAAGGGCTTTCGCGTGGCCATCGCCGAACAGATGGAGGACCCGGCCGAAGCGAAGAAGCGCGGCTCCAAGGCGGTCGTGCGGCGCGAGGTGGTCCGGCTCGTGACCCCCGGCACGCTGACCGAGGAAAGCCTGCTGGAGGCGCGGCGGCACAATTTCCTCGCCGCCTTCGCCGAGGTGCGGGACGAGGGCGCGCTGGCATGGGTCGACATCTCGACCGGGGAGTTCCGGGTAATGGCGGTCAATCCCGCGCGCCTCGGTCCCGAACTGGCGCGCCTGATGCCACGCGAGTTGCTGCTGTCGGAACAGCAAGGGGCCGGGCCTGCGGCGGTGGCCGAGGATCTCGGCGCGGCGCCGACGACATTGTCGCGTGCCAGCTTCGACAGCAATTCGGCCCGGTCGCGGCTGTGCGGGCTTTATGGGGTGCAGACCCTGGATGCCTTCGGCAGCTTTTCCCGCGCCGAACTGTCGGCGATGGGCGCGATCGTCGATTATCTCGAAATCACCCAGCGCGGCAAGCTGCCGCTTCTGCGACCGCCGGCACGCGAAAAGGTCGCGGGCAACATGCAGATCGATGCCGCCACCCGCCGGAACCTCGAGATCACCACATCGCTGTCGGGTGCGCGCGATGCCACCCTTCTGTCCGCCGTGGACCGCACGTTGACGGCGGCCGGGGGGCGCCTGCTGGAGCGTCGGCTTGCGAGCCCCTCGCGTCGGCTCGACATCATCCACGCGCGGCTCGCGGCCGTCCGCCATCTGGTCGAGGACCGCGGGCTTGCCGGCGATCTGCGCGAGGCGCTGCGGCGCGTGCCGGACATGGATAGGGCCCTGTCGCGCCTCGCGCTCGAGCGGGGCGGGCCGCGCGATCTGGCGGCGCTGCGCGCGGGCCTGATCCAGGCCGAGCGGATGGCCGAGCGGATGGCGAAGGGCCCTCTGCCGCCGATTCTGTCCGAGGCAGCGGCCGCCTTGCGCGGTCATGCTGCGCTGACCGCCCTGCTTGGCGCGGCGCTGGTCGAGGAGCCGCCGCTTCTGGTCCGCGACGGCGGATTCATCGCGCCCGGTCACGACGCGGAACTGGATGAGACCCGCGCCCTGCGCGATGAAGGCCGGGGCGTCATCGCAGCCCTTCAGGCGCGCTATGCCGAGCAGACCGGCATCGCCTCGTTGAAGATCAAGCACAACAACGTGCTGGGATATTTCATCGAAACCACCGCCACCCATGCCGAACGGATGCTTGCCGCGCCGCTGAGCGAAACCTTCATCCATCGCCAGACCACCGCCAACCAGCTGCGCTTTACCACGGTAGAGCTGAGCGCGCTTGAGACCCGGATACTCAACGCGGGCAATCACGCGCTCACGATCGAGAAGCGGCTCTATGACGGCCTGCGGGGTCACGTTCTGGAGCAGGCCGGGGCCATCGGGGCGACAGCGCGCGCCCTGGCCGAGATCGACCTCGCCGCGGGTTTCGCCGAGCTTGCCGCGACCGAGGACTGGATCGAGCCGGCGGTCGACGACAGTCGCGCATTCGCCGTCGTCGGTGGCCGCCATCCGGTGGTGGAGCGGGCGCTGCGGCGCGAGGGCGGAACACCGTTCGTCGCCAATGACTGCGGGCTCGGCAACGGGGAAACGCCGGCGATCTGGCTTCTGACGGGGCCCAACATGGCGGGAAAGTCGACCTTTCTGCGTCAGAACGCGCTGATCGCGCTATTGGCACAAAGCGGCAGTTTC
>JASBUM010000654.1 GCA_030147905.1 Acidimangrovimonas sp. | reverse complement strand
CGGCTGCCGGGTCGAGGGCACCAATATCCGCATGGACGCGGATTTCGTGATGGAGATGCTCGGCCATGCGCCGGCGGAATTCACCATCACCCCGCGCAATCCCGAACGTGCGATCACCATCGGCGGGCGCCACATGGTCTTCGTCAATGTCTCCTCGCCGCCCAATGCCTGGGATCTCGAACGCGGCAAGCGCCCGGGTGATTTCGCCACATTCCAGGAATTCATCAAGCTCACCCAGTATTTCAACTGCATCCATGTCGCCGGCGGCTACCCGGTCGAGCCGATCGACGTCCATGCTTCGGTACGCCATCTCGACTGCCTGGCCGAGAAGCTGACGGTGACCGACAAGGTGGTCCATGCCTATAGTCTGGGCGCCGAACGGGTCGAGGATGTGATGGAGATGACCCGGCTCGCCGCCGGGCTGAGCCAGGCCGAATTCGACGCCGGCCCGCGGATGTATACCAACATCAATTCGGTCTCGCCGCTCAAGCACGATTACCCGATGCTCGACGGCGCGATGCGGCTTGCGCGCCGCGGCCAGCCGGTGATCGTGACGCCCTTCACCCTTGCGGGCGCGATGGCGCCGGTGACGCTTGCCGGCGCGGTGGCGCTGAGCCTGGCCGAGGCCTTGGCGGCGATCGCGCTTTTGCAATATATCAACCCCGGCTGCCCGGTGGGAATCGGCACCTTCACCTCCAACGTCGACATGAAATCGGGCGCGCCCGCCTTCGGGACGCCGGAATACATGCGCGCGACGCAGATGACCGGGCAACTGGCGCGCAAATACGGGCTGCCGCTGCGATCGTCGGGGGTTTGCGCCGCCAATGTGCCCGACGGTCAGGCGATGTGGGAGACGTCGAATTCGCTGTGGGCGGCGGTGCAATCGGGGTCCAACATGGTCTATCACGCCGCCGGCTGGCTCGAAGGTGGGCTGATAGCCAGCCCCGAGAAATTCGTCATGGATTGCGAGGTGCTGCAGATGATCCAGCGCTATTGCGAGCCGGTTCTATGGGCGACATCCGAGGCCGATATCGCGCTTGACGCGATCCGCGAAGTGGGGCCCAACGGCCATTTCTTCGGCTGCCAGCACACGCAGGAACGCTATAGCAGCGCCTTCTATGCGCCGATCGCCTCGGACTGGCGCAATTACGAGGCATGGCAGATCGACGGCGCGGTCTGGACGCCCGAACGTGCGCACCGGATCTACAAGGCGATCCTCAACGAATTCACGCCGCCGCCGATGGACGACACGGCACGCGGCGCGTTGATGGATTTCGTCGAGCGGCGCAAGGCCGAGGGCGGCGTACCCACGGATTTCTGAGCGTCGCTTCGCGGCACCGCCGCGTGCCCGCGCCGGTGCGTGCCACGCCCGTGCTGCGGCCCGCGGGATAGGCCGCGCGCCGCCGCTTCAGGCCCCCGTGATTGCGCTTTTGCGAATCCTCCCTAGACTTCGGTCCTGGAACACGGGGCCGGAACACGGGGCCGGAACACGGGGCCCGAACACGGGGCCGGGAGACAGGGCAGGAGGGCCGGATGGCGCCAGCATGGCGGATTTCGCGCAGGGCAGGCCGGCGGCTTGCGCTTGCGTCGCTGGGTGTGCTCGCGGGGCTGGCGGCGGATCTGCTGCTGCGCCATCCGCTGGCGATCCTGGATGCGGTGCCCGCGCTTCATCTCTTGGCCAGCGTTTTCGCCGCGGTCTTCTTCACTGCGACACTGGCACTGGCGGGGCCTTTGGGCACCGGACCTGCTGCGGCGCGCGGCGCGATGCTGGGTCTGGGGGTGGCGGCGCTGATGCTGTGGGCGGGCCAGAGCTTTGCGCCCGTGACCGGGATCTTCGCGCGGCCGCAATCGATCGCGGCGGCGGTGATCCTCACCGCGCTTCCGCTGCCGTTTCTCATCGCCGCGGCGGGGCCCGGATGGCGCCACTATCCGACGCTGTTCCGCGAAGCCTGGTCGCTGGTGGTGCGGCTGGCGGCCGCATGGGTCTTCGTCGGCGTGATCTGGGTGCTGCTGTGGCTGAGCGATGCGCTGCTGCGACTGGTGGGGCTGGCGCTGTTGTCCACGCTTTCGGCACTTCCGGTGGTGCCGTGGATCGTTACCGGGGCGGCCTGGGGGCTGGCGCTTGCCGTGGTGGACGAGATGGGCGATCTGGTCGCGCCCGATGTCGCGGTGCGGCTCTTGCGGCTGTTGCTGCCGGTGGTGCTGGGGGTGTCGGTCCTGTTCGTGGTGGCCCTTCCGTTCAATGGTTTCGCGCGGCTTTTCGGCGGGATCAGTGCGGCCGGGACGCTTCTGGTGATGGCGCTGGGGGGCGTCGGGCTGGTCGCGATCGCGGTCGACGAAAGCGACCGCGAGGCCGCGCGCACGCGGCTGATCCGGCGGTCCGCTCAGGGATTGGCGCTGATGCTGCCGCTATTGGCGGCGCTGGCGGCGGCGGGGGTCTGGCTGCGCGTGGCGCAATTCGGCTGGACGCCCGGACGGCTGGCCTCGGCGCTGATGGCGCTGGTGGCGCTGGGCTACGGCATCATCTATGCCTTCGCGGTGACGCGCGGCGAGAGCTGGCTTGCCCGCGTCCGCCGCGGCAACGTGGCGATGGCGCTGGTGGTGATGGCGCTGGCGGCATTGTGGCTGAGCCCGCTTCTGAACGCCGAACGGATCGCGGCGCGCAGCCAGCTTGCGCGTTTTCAGGCCGGACATCTGCCGCTCGACAAGCTCGAGGTCGAGGCGCTGCGCGATCGCTGGGGTCTGCCGGGACGCCGCGTGATGGCACGGCTGACGGAACTGGCGCGGCGGCCGGGACAGGAGGCCCTGCGCGCGCGCCT
>JASBUM010000629.1 GCA_030147905.1 Acidimangrovimonas sp. | reverse complement strand
GTAGCGCCCGGCGACGACGAAGGTCGGCACCGCCGAGATCCCCCGTTCGCGCGCATGCGCATCGCGCGCCGCGATCGCCGCGCGATCATTGTCGCCCGCAAGCAGCCGCCGGGCGAGATCGGCCTCGATCCCGCCGTGACGTGCCGCAATGTCGGCCAGAACCTCCGGGTCGCCGATATCGCGGCCATCCCGGAAATAGGCACGGAACAATGCCGAGACAACCGCCGCCTGGCCCGCGGCACCGCCGTTCTCGACCCCTGCCCAGTGGATGATCCGGTGCGCGTCAAGCGTGTTCGGCGTCCGCGCGATGCGGGCGAAATCGATCTCGATCCCGGCCGCGCGCGCCGCCTCCTCGATCCGGCCGTAGACCGTGCGCGCACCCTCGGCGCCGCCGAATTTCTGCTCGAGATAGCGCTGCCGTTCCATCCCGCCCGCTGGCATGGCGGGGTTGAGCTGGAACGGATGCCATTCAATGTCGAACGGCTTGTCCCCGACCTGCGCCAACGCCCGGTCGAGATAGGTCTTGCCGATATAGCACCACGGGCATACCGGGTCGGAAAAGATGTCAAGCTTGATCATGTCGGGCCTCGTATTCGTCGCGCAGCCGGCGGCGCAGGATCTTGCCGTTGGCACCGCGCGGCAGAGCCGGGCAGCGAATGAAGATCCGCGGCTGCTTGTAACGCGCAAGACGCGTGGAGGCAAATTCGGCCAGCGCCTCCCCGTCGATCTCCGCCCCGGCATAGAAGCAGGCGATCACGTGGACATCGGGACGCACGGCCACGGCAGCAGCCGCGCATTCGACGATCGCCGGATGCGCCGCCATGGCCGATTCAACCTCCAGCGGCGAGACCCGAAAGCCCCCGGCGTTCATCATATCGTCATCGCGGCCCAGATATGCAATCGCCCCGTCCGCGGCCATGCTCACCCAGTCGCCGGTGACAAACCACGCCCCCCGGAACCGCTGCGCGGTTTCCTCGGGCGCCCCCAGATATTCGAGAAACAGCCCCGGATCATCGCGCGAAACCGCCAGCACCCCCGGCACGCCCCGCGCCAGCACCTGCCCCTCGCCCCCCAGAACCGCGACCCGCCGCCCGGGCTGCGCATAGCCGATCGCGCCGGCCGGTGCCGGCCGGTCCGGCGAACCGGAGATGAAGGTCGAACATTCGGTCATCCCCAACGCCTGATGAACCGGCGTTCCGGTGGCCTCGGTCCAGGCGCGGGCCAGGGTTTCGGGCATGGCCTCCCCGGCCGAAAGCCCGTGGCGCAGCTGCGGCAGCGCGGGCAGGGGGGTGTTGCGCAGCATCCGCCGGTAGACGCCGGGCGCTGCGGCAAAAAGCGTGGCATCGTGGCGGCGCAGCAGCAGCGGAAGCTGCGCCGGCTCGACACCGGGGGCGGGGATCAGCGCGCAGGCCCCGGCCGCCCAGGGGTCGAGCAGACCTGTACCGAGCGTGAAGCTCCAGTTGAAGGCGCCGGCATGCAAAAGCCGGTCGTCGGGGCCAAGACCGTACCAGCCGCGCCACATCATCCGCCGCGCCCAGATCGCGCGGTGGGCATGAACCACCGGCCGCGGCCGGCCCGAGCTGCCGGAGGTGAAAAGAATGTAGGCCGGCCTGTCAGCCGCGCCTTGCGCATAATCGACCGATCCGGCCGCGCCCCGCGCCCAATCCGCCACCCGGGCCGCGTCGATGATGCGCCAGCCCCCGCCCTCGCCGGGCAGCGCAAGGCCGGGATCGGCCACCACCGCCGCCGGCGCGACCTGCGCAGCCATCTGGTCGAGTTCGCGCGCCGTCAGCCCCGCCGCCGTGGGCACCGGCACCAGCCCCGCCGCGATCGCCCCCAGGAAGACGAGCGCGAATTCCGGCCCGTTGCCCAACCGCATCAGAACCCGCGCGCCCGGCGCCAGTCCCTCGGCCAGAAGGCCCGCGCCGACACCGCGCACCGCAGCCTCGAGGCGCGCATGGCTCCAGCGCTCGGCACGGTCGACGCCGAGGATCCGCAGCACGATGCGGTCGGGCCGATCCCGCCCGGCCGACAGCACGTAACCGGCCAGGTTGAACGGTTCGGGGCAGGGGGCAACGGGCCCGGTGTCGTCAAGCGCTTCCATCGGCTCTGGCTATCATCTTGGCACAAGGTTGCAAGCCCGCGCGCTTTGTCCTATCCCGCGCCGATGGACCCCGCCGATCAGCCCAGCATCATCCGCATCGCCCGCGCCAGCGGCGAGGAGGTCGCGCCCGCGCCGCTCGATCTCGGCCGGCGGGTACGCGAATTGCGCAAGGCTCGCGGCTGGACGCTGGAACAGGCCGCAGGCGAGGCCGGTCTTGCGCGATCGACCCTGTCGAAGATCGAGAACGGCCAGATGTCACCCACCTACGAGGCGGTGAAGAAGCTGGCCGAGGGGCTGGCGATATCGGTGCCGCAACTGTTCACGCCGCCGTCGCGCAACCAGGTCAACGGGCGCATCGCCTTCACCCGCGCGGGACAGGGCCAGGCGCATCCGACCGCGACCTACGAGCACGAATTGCTGGCCGCGGCACTGACGCGCAAGCAGATGCTGCCCTATCGCAGCCGGATCCGCGCCCGCAGTCTTGACGAGTTCGACGGCTGGGTGCGCCATGACGGCGAGGAATTCCTCTATGTCCTGACCGGCACGATCCGGCTTTACACGGAATTCTACGAACCCCAGGACATGCGCCGCGGCGACAGCGCCTATTACGATGCCTCGATGGGCCACAACGTCGTCACCACCTCGGACGACGACGCCTTCATCCTGTGGGTCACGACGCTGGTCTGAACCGCCCGCGCGACGGGTCCACGCGATCGCTCACCCGTCCGCCATGCATTCGCGCGACATCCGGCCCCGTGATGCTGGCGGGCGACCGACCCGTAGCCGTGGCGCCGCCACCTTCTTTCGGGAGCGAAATACCGCGGGGGTGCGGGGGCGGCGCCCCCGCGCGGGTGCCGAACCGCGCTCGTGCCGAACCGCGCGCCCGGCCTTGCCGCGGGCGCGTGTCAGCCGCCGATCCAGTTGCCCACCCGGTTGGCCCCGGCGGTGATATCGCGGCCCGCGCCGGCCACCGTATTGCATCCCGCAAGCCCCAGAAGCAGCGCCAGCAGGATCGCCGTTCTCGTCGTCTTCCGTCCCGTCCCGGTCATCCTTTCCGTCCCTTCGCAGCCATCGTCAACGCGCGCTCCACCAGACATTCGGCAAGAAGCCGATCCAGTCCCCATAGATCGGCAGTTTTCGCGGATAGTGCAACGCCTTGACATGGGCGAGGCGCGAAACGTCGGAATACCACACCGGAATCACGTAGCGTCCCGCCGTCAGGATCCGGTCGAGTGCACGCACGGCGGCGACGAAATCGTCATGGCTGCGCGCGTTCAGCATCTTGCGGATCATCGCCTCGGCGGCCGGCGAATCCATACCCATCCAGTTGCGGGTGCCGGGCGACTTCACCCCCGCCTTTCCCCAATAGAGCCATTGCTCGTTGCCCGGTGAAAGCGAAAGCGCGACGAGATATTGCGTCATGTCGAAATCGTAATTCTCGGTGCGCTGGACATATTGTGCGCTGTCGACGGTACGAATGCGCATCTCGATCCCCAGTCGGCGTAGCGCCGCGCCATAGATCTCGGCCACCGAGGTCATCTGGGAATCCCCCTGCGGCAGGAGAACCTCGAAGCGGAACGGCGCGCCACGGGCATTGCGCAATATACCGCCCTTGACCTGCCACCCGGCCTCGGCCAGCAGGCGCATGGCCTTGCGCAGATTGCCCCGATTGGCCTCCGAGCCGTCGGACACCGGCAGCGTGTAACCCGCGATCGTCCCCGGCAGAAGCTGGTCGCGGAACGGCGACAGGTCGGCCAGCACCTTGCCCTTCGCGGGCCCGGGCCGCATTGCCAGCGCGGAATTCGAGAAGTAGGAGGTGATCCGCGGCTCGGTCCCGCCATTCAGCGTGCGGTTGATGAATTCGAAGTTGAACGCATCGATCAGCGCCTGCCGCACCCGCCAGTCGGCAAAGAGCGGCCGGCGCGTGTTCATCACCAGCCCCGCGATGCCCGACGGCCTGTGATGGGGGATCTTCGACAGGACGACATCGCCCGAACGCACCGCCGGAAAATCATAGCTGGTCTTCCACTTCTCGGGATTGCCCTCGCGGTAGACATCGATCAGCCCGGCCTTGAAGGCCTGGAACATGACATTGGAATCGGCGAAATAGTCGATCCGTATATGATCGAAATTCCACTGGCCGCGGTTGAAGGGCAGGTCCTTACCCCACCAGTCGGGGTTCTTGCGGAAGGTGATCGACCGGCCCGGCACGGCCTTGTCTACGACATAGGGGCCCGATCCGACCGGCGCCACCAGCCCCGAGCGGGTGAAGTCGCGCCCCTGCCACTGGGCCTTTTCCAGCACCGGACGCAAAGCCAGGATCAGAGGCAGCTCGCGGTCGGGGGTGTTGAAGGTGATGCGCAGGCTCCGCGGGCCGGTCTGGCGGATGTCGGCCACCTTGGTCCAGGCATTGCGGTAGCGCGGGGCGCCCTTCGTTCCGAGCGTCTTGAACGACCAGATCACGTCGGCGACCGTCACCGGCTTGCCGTCCGAGAATCGGGCCTTGGGATTGAGCGTGAATTCCACCCACGAACGGTCGGGCGGCGTGGTCACTGATTCGGCCAGCAGACCGTAAAGCGTGAAGGGCTCGTCATAGGAGCGGCCCATCAGTGATTCGACCGTGAGCGGACCGAGCCAGTAGGGCGCGCGGCCCTTCAGGATATAGGGATTGAGCGAGTCGAAGCCGCCCGTCTCTCCCATTACCAGGGTCCCGCCCTTGGGCGCGTCGGGATTGGCATAGGGCAGCGACACAAAATCGGGTGGGAGCGCCGGCTTGCCATACATAGCTATGCCATAGCTCGGCCGGGGTGGTGTGGATTGCGCCTCTAGCGGCCCGGTGGCGGCCGCCAGTGTCAGCGCCAGAATCGCGAAAAACACTGATCGCATTTCGGCAACAATCCTCCCTGTCCCTGCATGCCCTGCTTTTCTGCCTAACGAGGCTTTCTTGGGTTTTCAAACTTTTAGCTTGGATCACCGACCAAGACTGCGTATAAGGAACTTACTGCTCGATAGGTTTCTTGCCTGTATGAAACCTGCCTCAATAACTCAACGCCCGCCTCGCGCGGGCGTTTTTTTTGCG
>JASBUM010000616.1 GCA_030147905.1 Acidimangrovimonas sp. | reverse complement strand
CGCCGCGCGAGAAGGGCGTCTGCCCCGCGCCCTTGATCTGGACGTCGCGTCGCCGCCCGGCGCGGTCGATCACCTCGCCCAGCAAGATCGCGCGACCGTCCCCCAGCCGCGGCACCCAGCCGCCGAACTGGTGGCCGGCATAGGCCTGGGCGATGGGGTCGGCGCCCTCCGGCAGCGCATTTCCGGCCAGCACGGCGATGCCGACCGCACCCGACAGCGCCTCGGGATCAAGCCCCAGTTCCGCGGCCAGACCGGCGTTGAGTGCAATCAACTCGGGCCGCGCCACCGGCGTCGGGCTGTGGCGAGCATAGAAGCGGCCGGGAAGGCGCGCATAGGAATTGTCGAAACGGAAATGATTCATGATCTCGCGCCGGGTTCATAACAGAGATAGTGTATCCATGCACGCCGGGAAGGGCCGGCCCGCGGATGAGGGGCCGGCGGGCGGAACGGTGCCGGTTCGCGACCGGCCGCGACAATGCCGGGGAGGGCCCGCCGACGAGGGGTGAGGCGGCGCGGACGCGGCACTTCCCGTTGCGACCGTCGTACGCGTTCGCCATCCGCAGCCGCCATACGCTGCCGCGGCCATCCGCAGCTGTCGCCGCCATCCGCCACCGCCATCCGCCGCAGCCGGGGTCCCGCGGCGCCCTGCGTTGCACGCCGGGATGCGCCGCTTATGGTTGTGCCGCCTCTGGTTGTGCTGCCTCTGGTTGCGCCGCGTCCGGTCCCCGCATGTCCCGCGCGGCACATCCGGCCCTTCGGCGGGGCGGGCCGTGCCGGGAAGCCAGGGCCGACTGTCGCCGCCGAGGGCACCTGCCGGCACCTACAGCCGGGCCAGGCGTTCGGTCAGCAGCGCGAAGAAGCCCTCGGCCTCGACATCGCCGATGAAGAGCGCATTGGCCGCCCGGTTGGTGACGCGCCACCAGTCGGCGACGCTCATCCCCAGCGTATAGCGGCCTTCGGTCTCGATCGCGACGTTGATCTCCCGGCCCGAGAACAGATCGGGTGCGAGCAGATAGGCGATGACGCAGGGATCGTGCAGGGGCGCGCCCGCGCTGCCGTATTTCGCCTTGTCGAAACGTTCGAAGAAATCGGTCCATTCCGCCACGGCGCGGCCGACCGGCGTGCCCAGCGCGCGAAAGGCATCGACCCGCGCGCGGGTGACCAGCGCCTTGTGCGTGACGTCGAGCGGCATGACCACGATCGGTGCGCCGGCCGCGAAGACGGCGGCGGCGGCCTCGGGATCGACGTAGAAGTTGAACTCGGCCGCCGGGGTGATGTTGCCGACCTCGAAATAGGCGCCCCCCATCAGCACGATCCGCTTCACCCGCCCGGCGATATCCGGCGCGCGATGAAAGGCGGTGGCCAGGTTGGTCAGCGGCCCCAGAGCGCAAAGGGTGACGGTTCCGGGCGGTTCGCGACGAAGAGTGTCGATGATGAAATCGACCGCCCCCCCGGCCTGCAGCGGCATCGTCGGATCGGCAAGCACCGGACCGTCAAGCCCGGTCCTGCCATGGACATGCTCGGCCGTCACCAGTGGCCGCGACAGCGGCGCCGCGCAGCCGGCGAAGACCGGCACGTCGGGCCGTCCGGCCAGTTCGCAGACGATGCGCGCGTTCTTCTGGGTCAGCGCCAGCGGCACGTTGCCGGCCACCGCGGTGATGCCCAGAACCTCGATCGCCTCCGGGCTCGACAGCGCAAGCAGGATGGCCACCGCGTCATCCTGGCCGGGATCGGTGTCGATGATGATCCTGCTCGCGGGCTGCTGGGTTGCTGGCATGGGGCCTCCGGTCGGATCGGGGGGCGGGCGGCCTGCGCCCGGGGTCGGCGACGGTGCGAGTGACCGTAACGGCGGCCAGAAGATCCCAAGCTGCGTCCGATGTCGAGAGGGCGCCGACAGGCTGGCGCCGCGCGCGCCCCACACAGGCAGGGCGGCCCGGGCTGGTCCGGGTCGGTTCGCCGCGCCCCTGCCGCCGCTCTCCCGCTGTCGGGGCCTGCTCCTAGACCGCCGCTAGCCCGGGGCCGCAGCATCGGGTTGGGGCATCGGGTTGGCGCCGGCGCCAGTCGACGGGGCGCAACGAAAGGTCGGGCCTTGTCTTATGAATTCGGGAGGTTCCGTGGTTAGAAGGGAACCACTGCCCGCCACGCCATTTATGGCGGGCAGTGGCGGCGGTTGGATCGAGGAGGCCTGGGTCTTCAGGACCGTTTCTGAGTAGGATCGACCGCCGT
>JASBUM010000594.1 GCA_030147905.1 Acidimangrovimonas sp. | reverse complement strand
TGGCGCGCGAAGTCGGACAACGCAAAGACGGGACGAGGGCGGCGGATCGGGCAGTGGCAGCAGCCCGACCGCCGTTTTCCGTTCCGGATCTCGGTGAGGGGCAGTGGCAAGGAGCGCGAACCGGTGGCGCGCAAGTTCGTCTGAAGTTTCGAGCAGCGGGTGGACGCCAAGGGGCGTGTTTCCATCCCGGCTTCGTTCCGGCGCGTGATCGAGGCCGCCGACCCGGACTGGACCCAGGGTCTTCGTCCGGTCTTCGCAATCGCCCACGGCGAAGAGGGGCGCCCCTATCTCGAAGGCTACTCGATGGCCGCGCTCGACGAATTGCACGCCCGGATCGAGCAGATGCAGCCCGGATCGCGCGCCCGCGAGGTCATGGAAGACCTCTATTTCTCGCGCGTGCAGGATTTCCAGATCGACGATGACGGCCGGATCGTTCTGCCCGGCGCGCTGCGCGACAAGATCGGGCTGGATGGCATGGCGCTCTTCGTTGCGAAGGGCAACCGCTTCGAGATCTGGGATCCGGAAGCCTACCGCAACCGGCGCGCCTCGCGCACCAGCGACTTCCTCCGCGAACAGGGCGAAGACTTCCACCCCCACGCGCTCTTGCCGCATGGCGGATCGACGGCCGGCGCGGGCGGCGCGTGAAGATGGCTCCGGCGCAGGAAACGCCCCCCGTCGCGCCTGGCGCCGCGCCGCCCCACGTCCCGGTTCTTCTGCGTCCGCTTCTGGCGGCTGTCGCGCCGGTTCGCGGCATATGGATCGATGGCACCTTCGGGGCCGGCAGCTATGCACGTGGCCTGCTGGAGGCCGGGGCGGAGCGGGTGATCGGGATCGATCGCGATCCGCTGGCCTTCGAACTTTCGCGCGACTGGACCGGACATTGGGGCGAACGCCTGACGCTGGTCGACGCGAATTTCGCCACCCTCGACCGTGTGGCCGCCGAAGTCGTGTCGGACTCCGGGGCGGGGTCGGACACTGGGGCGGGGTCGGAATCGGGGGCGGCGTCGGGCACCGGGGTGGTGTCGGGGGTCGTGCTGGATCTTGGCGTGTCGTCGATGCAGCTCGATCGTGCCGAACGGGGCTTTTCCTTCCGGCACGACGGTCCGCTCGACATGCGCATGGCGCAACGCGGGTCGAGTGCCGCCGATCTCGTGAACGGCGCCGATGAGGCCGCGCTGGCCGACATCCTGTTCCACTACGGCGAAGAGCGCGCGGCCCGTCGAATCGCGCGTGCCATCGTCGCCGCCCGCCGGGTCGCACCGATCGTCACCACTGCGCAACTTGCCGCGGTCGTCGAGCGCTGCCTGCCGCGCGCGAAGCCCGGCCAGAGCCATCCGGCGACGCGCAGCTTCCAGGCGATCCGCATTGCGGTCAACGACGAGCTGGGCGCGCTGGTCGCGGGGCTTGAGGCCGCCGAACGGGCTTTGGTGCCGGGCGGATGGCTTGCCGTCGTGACCTTCCATTCGATCGAGGACCGGATCGTGAAGCGTTTCATGCAGATCCGCGCGGGCGAGGGCGGGCGGGCGAACCGTCACGCGCCCCAGACGGCGCCGGCGGAGGCACCGGGTTTTGCGCTTTACCGGCGCGGGGCCATCGCGCCTGACGCGACCGAGCTGGCGGCCAATCCGCGCGCCCGGTCGGCGCGCTTGCGTCTCGCACGGCGCAGCGATACGCCGGCGGGCGCCGTTGCGCGCGAACGGCTGGGCCTGCCGCCCATCGTGGGCGACGGGGCGGGTCGGACCGGAAAGGGGGGGTGATGCGGCCATTGCTATACATTCTTTCCGCGCTGGCGGTCATGGGGCTCGCCTTTTGGGCCTATCGCCAGAACTATGCCACGCAGAAGTCGATCAAGGAGGTGGCCAAGCTGCAGCGCCAGATCGCGCGCCTGCACGAGGAAATCCAGATGCAGGAAGCGGAATGGGCCTTCGAGAACCGGCCTGAACGGCTGCGCGAGCTGGTCGCGCTGAATTTCGCCAAGCTCGACCTGCTGCCGATGACACCCGACCAGTTCGGCGCCATCACCGAAGTGCCCTATCCCGCGCAGCCGCCGGCGCTGTTGCCGCCCTCCGACACCCCGGCGCCCGGTGCCAAGGGACCGGGTGCGGATGCCGGCGGGCATG
>JASBUM010000586.1 GCA_030147905.1 Acidimangrovimonas sp. | reverse complement strand
AATGACACAGGTAACGGGACTTGGGCTGGCCGCGCCAAGCGCGCCGCAATGGTTGAATCAGCCGGTCTTGCAACCGCCAGCGCAGAACAGCGTCACCGCGGTCAAGCCGGCCGGGGAGAGCAGAAGCGACGGCACCGCGCTCGCGGGCCGCGAGGATCGCGGGGCGGCGATATCGCAGTTGCGCGCGGCGCGCGAATCCGCGCGTCTTCTCCCCCCCGACCCCAACCGCCCCACCGGGCCGCCGCCCACCTTATCGACGACGGCGCTCGAACTCGGCTCGGACCTGCAGGTCCTGCTCGCCCGGATGAACGCGGCGGGTTATCGCCAGGCGGACATCCTGCGCAACGAAGGCAGCGGGACGACCGGCCCGCGGCCGGCCGGGAATCCGCCCGGGGTCGCGGCGGATGTCTACGCCGCGATGCCCCGCCCGGACAGTGCGAACGCGGGCCGCGCCGGGCCGTCACGCGGCATCGCCGGGCCGCCGGACGCCACGGACAGGCGCGAACCATTCGCGAACGGAGCGCCCGCCGCTGCCTTCGCCCGCGGCCCCGCCACCGCGATCGTGCCGGCCGCCGCGCCTGCGGCATCGGGCGAAATGACGGCTGCGGGCACGATGCGACCGGCGTGATCGCGACACTCGGGCCGACTTGACGCAGACCGACCGGAGAACCCGGAGGTCGGGCAGGGTCGCACCCAGCCGCACCGCCGAGGTCACTGGGCGGCGCGCAGCGCCGGATTGTTCGGATGCGTCGTCCAGTCGGCGAAGTCGCCAACCACTTCCCCCGTCCGCGGGTCGATCGTGCCCGGTGCCAGCTGCACCATGCTGATGCACTCCTCCACCGGGCAGACGTCGACACACAGGTTGCAGGCCACGCATTCCTCGTCCTTGACCTCGAATACCCGGCCCGGCTTCATCGCGATGGCCTGGTGGCTGGTATCCTCGCAAGCGGCAAAGCAACGGCCGCATTTGATGCAAAGATCCGGGTCGATCCGAGCCTTGGTAACGTAATTGAGGTTGAGATATTGCCAGTCCGTGACATTGGGCACGGCGCGGCCGACGACCGAGGCGATATCGCGATGGCCCTTGTCATCCATCCATTGCGTGAGCCCCGAAATCATCTCCTGCACGATCTTGAACCCATAGGTCATCGCCGCCGTGCAGACCTGAACATTGCCCGCACCGAGGGCCAGGAATTCGGCCGCATCGCGCCAGGTGGTCACACCCCCGATCCCCGAGATCGGCAAATCGTTCGTGCCCGGGTGCCGCGCGATCTCGGCCACCATGTTGAGCGCGATCGGCTTCACCGCCGGCCCGCAATAGCCACCATGCGTTCCCTTGCCGTCGATCGTCGGCTCGGGCGCGAAACTGTCCAGATCGACCCCGGTGATCGAATTGATCGTGTTGATCAGGCTGACCGCATCGGCGCCGCCGCGCTTCGCCGCTTCGGCCGGGTAAAGGATGTTGGTGATATTCGGCGTCAGCTTGACGATCACCGGCATCCGCGTGTTCTGCTTGCACCAGCGGGTGACCATCTCGATATATTCGGGCACCTGCCCCACGGCCGAGCCCATGCCGCGTTCGGCCATGCCATGGGGGCAGCCGAAATTCAGCTCGACCCCGTCGGCGCCGGT
>JASBUM010000578.1 GCA_030147905.1 Acidimangrovimonas sp. | reverse complement strand
GGAAAGGGCTGAGCCATGGTCGTTGCCCGCATTTTCACCCTGTCCTCCACGTCTCACCGCCCGGCCGCCGCCGCTCCGGCCGCCGGCCCCCGCCCGACCTGTGCCGCCGCCATGCGGGCCATCCCGCCGCGCGGCCCCAACCCGGAGCCGATATCCCATGCTTGATGCCTTCATGCTGCGCGCGCTCATGGCGGGGGCGGGCCTTGCGCTGGCCGCCGGTCCGCTGGGCTGTTTCGTCGTCTGGCGCCGCATGGCCTATTTCGGTGACGCCACGGCCCATGCCGCGATTCTCGGCGTGGCGCTTTCGCTGGCACTGTCGATGTCGATCTTCGCGGGAACGCTCGGCGTCGCGCTGGTCATGGCCTTGCTGATCTCGGGCCTGACGGGGCGCGGCTGGACGATCGACACGACACTGGGCGTCCTCGCCCATTCCGCGCTTGCCTTCGGCCTGATCGCGATCAGCTTCGTGCACGGGGTCCGCGTCGATCTCGAGGCCTATCTCTTCGGCGATATCCTCGCCGTCTCATGGCGGGATCTCGCGGTGATCTGGCTGGGTGCGGCCCTTGTCGCCGGGCTGATGGCCTGGCGCTGGCCGCGGCTGCTCGCGACCACGCTGAGCGAGGAACTGGCGGTAGCCTCGGGGCTGGATCCGCGCCGCGAACGCATGGTGCTGACGGTGGCGATGGCGATCGTGGTGGCGGTGGCGATCAAGATCGTCGGCGCGCTCCTGATCGCGGCGATGCTGATCATTCCGGCGGCCGCCGCGCGCGGCATCGCGCGCACCCCCGAGGCCATGGCACTGAGCGCGATCGCCGTCGGGGCGGTCTCGGCCTTTGCCGGCGTCGGCGCGTCCTACTTCCTCGACACGCCGGCCGGCCCGTCGGTGGTGGCATCGGCGGCGGTCATCTTCACGCTTTCGGTTCTGGCGGGACGTTTGTCGGGTCGCGGTGCCGGGCGCTGAGCGCCGGTTCAGCGCCCGACCCCGACATAGGCGGTGAAACCGGCGCGCCGCGCGTCGGCGGGCGAATAGATATTGCGCAGATCGGCCATGTGCGCCTGCGCCATGGAACGCGCGATCCGCTCCAGATCGAGGGCGCGGAACGCATTCCACTCGGTCAGGATCACCAGCACATCCGCGTCGCGCGCGGCCTCGTACGGGTCGTCGCACCAGTGCACGCCAGGCAAGAGCGCCTCGCCCTCCTTGCGTCCCTGCGGATCGACGACCCGCACCTTCGCGCCGCTCCCCACCAGCGCCGGCACGATCGTCAGCGAGGGCGCTTCGCGCATGTCGTCGGTATTGGGCTTGAAGGTCACGCCGAGGACGGCCACCACCCGCCCGTTCACCGAACCGCCGCACAGATCGACGATCCGGTCGGCCATGCGCCGCTTGATCTCGTCGTTCACCTTGATGACGGTCTCGACGATCTGCACCGGCATCGCATGATCCTGTCCGATCCTCGCCAGCGCGCGGGTGTCCTTCGGAAAGCACGAGCCGCCATAGCCCGGCCCGGCATGGAGGAACTTGTTGCCGATGCGGCCGTCCAGCCCCATGCCCTTGGCCACGTCCTTGACATCGGCGCCGACGCGCTCGCATAGCGCCGCGATCTCGTTGATGAAGGTGATCTTGGTCGCGAGGAAGGCATTGGCGGCGTATTTGATCATCTCGGCCGATTCCAGATCGGTCGTGACGATCGGGAAATCGCGCAGGAAAAGCGGGCGGTAGATCTCGCCCATGACCGCGCGGGCGCGCTCGGTTTCGATACCGACGACGACGCGATCGGGACGCATGAAATCGTCGATGGCCGCGCCTTCGCGCAGGAATTCCGGATTCGACGCGACATCGAATTCGGCCTGCGGATTGGCCGCCCGGATTGCCTCGGCCACGCGGCGGTTGGTCCCCACCGGCACCGTGGATTTC
>JASBUM010000571.1 GCA_030147905.1 Acidimangrovimonas sp. | reverse complement strand
AAACAGGATCGCCGCATCGCGCCGGTTGCGGGCGCCGCCGCCTGTCAGACGCAGCGCCAGCGCCCCTTCGACCCGGTGGCGCCAAGCCTCGGCGCGTTGGCGCAGTACGGCGCTCCGGCGTTCGCACAGCAACAGGCGGATGTCGTCGCCCCCGGCCCGCGCGATCTGCTTGAGCATTGCCGCCGCGCCCCGCGGATTCAGTGCGGCCCGCGCCTCGGCCTCGTCGGTCAGCGTCTCGAGCCGCTTCCAGCCGTCGGCGAGTGCTGCGTCGATCATCGCCTCGCGGCTGCCGAAACGCTGCACCAGCGTCGCCCCCGCCAGCCCGGTGCATTCGGCCATCCGCGCGAAGGTCACGCTGCGCTCGCCGCCGGCGGCGAGCTGGGCACGCAGGCATGCGAAGACGGTCGCGTCGGGGATGGTCCGTGCGCGGGGCATGGGCGGAGTATTGAGTGAACAGCCATTCATGTAAAGGCGTGCGGGATGGAACGCGATCGGTCTCCGCGCCCGGGCCACGCCGTGTGGCGCATCGCGGTTGAAGGCCGTCCCCCGACCTTTCCGGCGCAGAGCCGGGGGCGGCCCGCGTCGAACGGCTGAATGTTCCACCCGGCGCGCGCGCCTGCGGCCGCCACCGTCAGCCTTCGCTTCCCGGCGAGGGTCAGGCCCCCGCCCGATCCGATGCGCGCGGCTTGAAGGGCGCCATGCCCTCACGGGCGAGCTGGTCGGCGCATTCGTTCTCGGCATGGCCGGCGTGGCCCTTGATCCAGCGCCAGGTGACCCGGTGGCGCGCCTGTGCCGCATCGAGGCGCTGCCACAGGTCGGCGTTCTTCACCGGTTTGCCCGCAGCCGTGCGCCAGTTCTTCCGTTTCCAGCCGAACAGCCATTCGCTGATGCCGTTCTTGACATAGGCACTGTCGGTCACGACGGTGATGGTCGCGGGCCGCTCCAGCGCCTCCAGGGCGGCGATGGCGGCAGTCAGTTCCATGCGATTGTTGGTGGTCTGCGGCTCGCCGCCCTTCAGCCGACGTTCGCGGATTACCTGCTCGTTCTCGCGGGCGATCAGCAGCACGCCCCAGCCGCCGGGGCCCGGATTGCCGCTGCAGGCGCCATCGGTGTAGGCGAAGAGTTCCGGCATGACAGTCCTTGGTTCGGATGCGGGTTGGTGCGCTGGTGACGGCGTTGCGGTTGGTCGCGCGGTGGCGCCGGCACGGGGGGCGGCACAAAGGGGGGCGGCGCCGCGCGCCGATCAGGCCACGGGCTCCTCGCGCAGGATCCGCGGGACCTTGAAGCTGACATTTTCCTGCGCGATCTCGACCGGGCGAAGATCGACGTCGAAATGCGAGCGGAAGGCATCGATCACCTCGTTGACCAGCGTCTCGGGCGCCGAGGCCCCGGCGGTCAGGCCGACGGCCCGGACGCCGTCCAGCGCGCTCCAGTCGATGTCGGCGGCGCGCTGGATCAGGAAGGCGCGCGCGCAGCCGGCGGCGCGGCCGACCTCGACCAGCCGGCGCGAATTGGACGAGTTCGGCGCGCCAATCAC
>JASBUM010000565.1 GCA_030147905.1 Acidimangrovimonas sp. | reverse complement strand
GAACATCGAGCGCTTCGGTCTCGACCACGGCCGCATCGTGCGGCTGTCGCGTCGGGTCACCGGCTCGACGCTGCGCGGGGTGGGGCTGCTGCAGCAACTCTTCGGCAACCTCGGCCGGTTCAACCCGGGCACCTTCTTCCGTAACAACGGCGCGCCCTGACGAAGGGGGCGACCGGCGACCGGCAAGGGGTGACGGCGCCGGGCCGGCCGCGGCCGAAGCGGGCAGGGCGGCGATGCCTGCATCTTTCGTTTCCCAATATCCTCGGGGGAAGCGCCCGCAAGGGCGCTCGGGGGCAGACAGCCCCCGTCGCACCGTTCCCGCTCCCGATCCCCTGTGTGCCGATCCCCTGTGTGCCGATCCGCCGTATCCCGAACCGCGGTATCCCGAACCCCCGCACTCCGTTCGCGGCACGGCATCGTCCGCGCGCCCAATCTGGTGTCGGGGCTCGGCACCTTTGGTCCGACCGGACAGCCATGCCGGCCGTCAAGGGCGCGCGCCCGCGAACGGCATGTCCGCCCGATGTCTGCGCGGGATCAGGTCTGCGCGGGATCAAGCGGTGCGTGGCTCAGACTCCGGCCGCACGCGGTCTGTCGTGGTTCCGTCGCATGAAGCATGATAGAATCGCACATCATGCGTGCCTGCGCCGTGCCACTTCCGGAGGTCGGTCATGATCGTGCCCAGCCCGCTTGCGCCGAAGGCCCCCGCTGGATCGGCCGGATCGGATGCGCCCGCCGCAACTGCCGGTCGCGCATCGACCTCCCCGGCTCAGCAGAACGCCCCGGTTCGGCAAGGGAAGGTTCCCCGGCGGGAAGACCTGCGGAAGATCGCCGCCGCTAGCGGCCGACGCACGTGGCGGACAGCCGGCAAGGGCGGCGGGGGACCCGTCCCGAGCGCATGGGCCCTGCCGCGCGAAGGGCGCGGACCCGGACCCGGGCGCGATCATCGCGCGTCGCGACTGAAGGGGAGGGCAGGGTGATCCTGAACCACCGCAAGGGATGCTACCGGGTGCGCCTCGCGGTGACGGCGGAGGATGTCGAACGCGCCCAGGGCTTGCGCTACCGCGCCTTCCGCGTCCCGCGCCCCGAATGCATCGTCCCGCCGGCGGGCGCCGGTATCGAACGACGAACGCCGCCCGGTCGCGGCCCGCGGGCCGAGGGCATGCCCCTTGCCGCGACGTGCATGCCGGAAATCCGGTACTGCCCGATGGCCGCCGCGGACCCGCCCGCGCCTCTTGCGGCCGCATCCGCGCCGCTCGACCGCGATCCTTTCGACGACGCCTGCCGCCACCTCCTGGTCGAGGATGCGGCGACCGGCACGCTGGTCTGCTGCCTGCGGATCCTTCTGTTGCGCGACGGTCGCGACATCGGCGGCAGCTATTCGGCCCAGTTCTACGACCTGTCCTCGCTTGCCAGCTTCCCGGCGCCCATGGCCGAGATCGGCCGATTCTGCCTGCATCCGGAGTGGCACGATCCCGACATACTTCGGCTCGCCTGGGGCGGGCTGAGCGCCCTCGTCGATGCGGCCGGGGTGCAGATGCTGTTCGGCTGTTCCTCTTTCCAGGGCACCCGCGCCGGCGCCTATCTCGATGCCTTCGCCATGCTGCGCGAAAGGCATCTCGCACCGCCGCGCTGGCTGCCGCGGGTCAAGGCGCCGGACGTCTTCCGCTTCGCCCGGGCGCTGCGCCGGCGCAAGCCCGACCGGCGCCAGGCCATGCGCGTCATGCCGCCGCTTCTGCGCAGCTATCTGGCGATGGGTGGCTGGGTGTCGGACCATGCCGTCGTCGACCGCGAACTGGACACGCTCCACGTCTTCACCGGGCTCGAGATAGGGGCGATACCCGCAGGCCGCGAGCGGCTCATGCGGGCGGCGGCAGGCTAGGGGGCGGCTCCCGGCCGGCGGCGGCGGCCCGCCCGCGCGAGGTTGCGATTGACGGCGCGCTCGCGCAGCGATAGCCCGGCGCAATGGCACGGATTCCCCTTCTTCAACTGTCGGGCGTCACGCTCGGCTTCGGTGGCAACCCGCTTTTGGCGGGGGTCGATCTGGTTGTCCAGCCGGGCGACCGGCTGGTGCTGGTGGGCCGCAACGGCTCGGGCAAGTCGACCCTGATGAAGATCATGGCCGGGCTGGTCGAACCAGACGGCGGCGCGGTCTCGCGCGCGCCGGGTGTGCATCCGGCCTACATGGAACAGGATCCGGAACTCTCGGCGCATGCCACGCTGGGCGATTTCGCCGCCGGTGCGCTCCCGCCCGAGGAAAGGTACCGCGTCGCGATCGCGGCCGAGGGGCTCGGCTTCGACCCGACGATCCCCTGTGCCACCGCATCCGGCGGCGAGCGGCGGCGCGCGGCGCTGGCCCGGCTTCTCGCGCCCGAGCCGGG
>JASBUM010000564.1 GCA_030147905.1 Acidimangrovimonas sp. | reverse complement strand
GCCGGGCTGGCGCCGCTCGGCTGGTGGTGGCTGACCCTGCCGGCGCTGGCGATCCTGACCGCGGCGATCGCGTCTGCCGAACGGCCCCGACGTGCCGCCTGGCTGGGCTGGCTGGCCGGGCTTGGCTATTTCACCGCCTCGCTGTTCTGGATCGTCAATCCCTTTCTGGTCGAGCCCGAACGCGACGGCTGGATGGCGCCCTTCGCGCTCGCGCTGATGGCGGGGGGGATGGCGTTGTTCTGGGCGCTGGCGGCCGGGATTGGCGCCTGGACGGGCGGCGGCGACCGGCGCCGGCGAGCCTGGGGCTTTGCTGTCGCGCTGGCGGCGAGCGGCCTGTTGCGCACCTATGTGCTGACCGGCTTTCCCTGGGCGCTGATCGGCCATGTCTGGATCGGCTTCTGGCCCGACCAGATTGCGGCGCTTGGGGGCGCGGTGCTGCTTTCGCTGATGACGACGCTTGCCGCCGCCGCGCCGGTGGCGCTCGGGCCGCTGCGGGGGCTGGCGCTGGGCGGCGCGATGATCGGCGCCGCGGCGGGCTGGGGCGGATGGCGGCTTGACCAGCCGGTCGCGCCGCGCGCCAAACCGATCAACGTGCGTCTGGCCCAGCCCGACGCCGCCCAGGCGCTGAAATGGCGTGCCGATTACGCGGTGCGCTTCTTCGACCGCCTGCTGAAGGAGACCGCCCAGCCGCCCGCAGCGGGCGCGCCAAGCCCCGATCTGGTGATCTGGCCCGAACCCGCGGTGCCGTTTCTTCTGAACCGGCCCGGTGCCGGATTGCAGATGATCGCCAAGGCGGGCGGCGGGGTGCCGGTGGCGCTGGGCATCCAGCGCAGCAAGGGGCGGCGCTATTTCAACAGCCTTGCGGTCATCGGCCCGGATGCGAAGGTGCTTGACGTCTACGACAAGCACCATCTGGTGCCCTTCGGCGAATATGTGCCGCTGGGCGATCTGTTCTACCGGCTGACCGGGATCGCGGCCTTCGCGCCCTCGCAGGGCGGCGGCTTCACGCCCGGCAAGGGGGCGGCAGTGCTCGATCTGGGGCGGCTGGGCAAGGTCCTGCCGCTGATCTGCTACGAGGCGATCTTCCCCCAGGACGTGAATGCCGCGCCGGAGCGGGCGGACTGGATGGTTCAGATCACCGACGATGCCTGGTTCGGCACCATTTCCGGCCCCTATCAGCATCTTGCACAGGCCCGGCTCCGCGCGGTCGAACAGGGGCTGCCACTGATGCGGGTGGCCAACACGGGCGTCTCGGCGGTGATCGACGCCAAGGGCCGGGTGCTGCAAAGCCTGCCGATGCTGGCCCAGGGCGTGATCGATGCGGCGGTGCCGCCGTCACTGGCGCCCACGCCCTACAGCCGCACCGGCGACTGGCCGATCGCGCTGTTGCTTGCGGCGCTTATTTCCGGGCTTGCGCTGGGACGGCGTCGCGCAGGCCATTGACCATCCCCGCGCACGGCTGTAACCCGGTCGGCATGCTGCTGTCACAACGGCTTCCTGGCGTGACGGTCTAAATCCAATGGAGCACTTCCCATGTCGCGCAAGAACTACGTTTTCACGTCCGAGTCCGTCTCGGAGGGCCATCCCGACAAGGTCTGTGACCGGATCTCGGATGCCATCCTCGACGCGCTCATTGCCGAGGAACCCAACGCCCGGGTGGCCTGCGAAACCTTCGCGACCACCAACCGGGTGGTCGTCGGCGGTGAGGTCGGGCTCAGCGATGCCGGACGGCTCGATGTCTTTATGGGCCGCGTCGACCAGATCGTGCGCGACTGCGTGCGCGACATCGGCTACGAACAGGACGAATTCCACTGGCAGACGCTGAATATCCAGAACTTCCTGCACCGCCAGTCGGCCCATATCGCACAGGGGGTCGACAAGGACGGCGCCGGCGACCAGGGGATCATGTTCGGCTACGCCTGCCGCGAGACCGAGGCGCTGATGCCGGCGCCCATCCATTATGCCCACGCGATTCTGCGCCGGCTGGCCGAGGCACGCAAATCGGGGGATGCGCCCGATCTGCGCCCTGACGCCAAGTCCCAGATCACCGTGCGCTATGCCGACGGCCGGCCGGTCGAGGTGACCTCGATCGTGCTGTCGACCCAGCATGCCCATGACGGCCAGAGTTCGGCCGATATCCGCGCCATCGTCGAGCCCTATATCCGCGAGGTCCTGCCCGACGGCTGGATCTCGGACGCGACCGAATGGTGGGTGAACCCGACCGGCACCTTCGTCATCGGCGGACCGGACGGCGATGCCGGCCTGACCGGCCGCAAGATCATCGTGGATACCTATGGCGGGGCGGCGCCGCATGGCGGCGGTGCCTTTTCGGGCAAGGATCCGACCAAGGTCGACCGCTCGGCCGCCTATGCGGCGCGCTATCTGGCCAAGAACGTGGTCGGGGCCGGGCTGGCCGAACGCTGCACGATCCAGCTCTCCTACGCGATCGGCGTGGCACGGCCGCTGTCGATCTATGTCGATGCCCATGGCACCGCGGCGGTGCCCGAGGCCGAGATCGAGAAGGCCATCGCCCAGGTCATGGACCTGACGCCGCGCGGGATCCGCACGCATCTCGACCTCAACCGTCCGATCTACACCCGGACCTCGGCCTATGGCCATTTCGGCCGGGCGCCGGAAGCCGATGGCGGCTTCTCGTGGGAACGTACGGAGCTGGCCGAGGCGCTGAAGAAGGCAGTCTGAGATGGCGAAGACGGATGTCAGCGGGCTGACGCAGCTTGGCCGGAAGGTGGAGACCCCGGCCAGCCCCGAAGACGCGGTGCTGGAGCGGGTGCCGGCAGGGCATGCGGGCCTGGGCTATGTCGTGCGCTTCACCGCGCCCGAATTCACCTCGCTTTGCCCGATGACGGGCCAGCCCGACTTCGCCCATCTGGTGATCGACTACGTTCCGGGTGAATGGCTGGTGGAATCCAAGTCGCTCAAGCTTTTCCTGACATCCTTTCGCAACCATGGCGCCTTCCACGAGGATTGCACCATCTCGATTGCCCGGCGGCTCGTCGATCTTCTGGGGCCGCAATGGCTGCGCATCGGTGGTTACTGGTATCCGCGCGGCGGGATCCCGATCGATGTCTTCTGGCAGACCGGCCCCGTGCCGGAGGGGATCTGGATCCCCGACCAGGGCGTGGCGCCCTATCGCGGCCGCGGCTGAGCGGACCGGCACCCGCGCGGTGTCGGGCCAGCCCTGATCGCGCGGTGCCGTCACGCCTTGGCGGTGTCGCGGGGTGCGGGTCGAGCAGCCGCCTGCGGCCCGGGCGGGGCCATTGCCCGCGTCGCGCGAAACGACGGGGCTGGCCGGAGCGAACCGGCGGCCCTATCGCTTCGGCCCGCCGTCCGGACGCGCCCTGTCTCAATGGATCACCCGTTCCGGGCCGAGCTGCGAATTCGGCAGCCAGGTGGAGAGTTCGGGAACATAGGTGACGAGGATCAGGAAAACGAAGAGCACGCCGAGGAAGGGCAGTGCCGCGCGAACGACCCGCATGATCGGCATCCCCGCCACCCCCGACGTGACAAAGAGATTGAGCCCCACAGGCGGCGTTATCATCCCGATTTCCATGTTCACCACCATGATGATGCCAAGGTGGATCGGGTCGATGCCGAGCTGCATCGCCATCGGAAAGACGATCGGCGCCACGATCACGATCAGCCCCGACGGTTCCATGAACTGACCGCCGATCAGCAGGATCAGGTTGACGACGATCAGGAAGGTGATCTGGTTCAGCCCCGCGCCCAGCATCGCCTCGGCGATGCGCTGGGGCACCTGCTGGTCGGTGAGCACCTGCTTGAGGATCAGCGCGTTGGCGATGATGAACATCAAGGTGATCGTCAGCTTGCCCGCATCATAGAGCGCGCGCCGCGTGTCGGCGTGAAAAAACGCGGTGAGGAGCGCCTGCGGCTTGCGATAGAGCGGGACCGGAGGGCCGCCCTCGTCGCCGGCGGCCAGCGGACCCATGTCGCGATAGACGAAGACGGCGATGATGAAGGCATAGACGGAGGCCACGGCCGCGGCCTCGGTGGGCGTGAACAGCGCACCCGTGACGCCCGGCACGCCATAGATGCCGAACATGATGATGGCGACCAGCAAGAGCCCCCAGATCGCGTCGCGGAAGGAGGCCCATATTTCCCCCCAGCCGCGCCATTCGCCCTTGGGCAGGCCGCGGATCCGCGCCATGACGTAGATCGCCACCATCAGCATGGTACCGGCCAGCAGCCCCGGGATGACGCCGGCCAGGAACATCCGCCCGACCGAGACATCGGTGGCCGAGGCATAGACGACCATCACGATCGACGGCGGGATCAGGATGCCCAGCGTGCCGGCGTTGCAGATCACGCCGGCGGCAAAATCCTTGGTATAGCCCATCTGGCGCATCGCGGCGATCACGATCGAGCCGATCGCGACGACGGTCGCCGGCGACGATCCGGAGAGGGCCGCGAACATCATGCAGGCCAGCACGCCCGCGATCGCGAGCCCGCCCCGAAGATGACCCACCAGCGCGATGGCAAAGCGGATGATGCGCCGCGCCACGCCGCCGGTGGACATGAAGGTCGAGGCGAGGATGAAGAAGGGGATGGCGAGCAGCGTGTAATGCCCCTGCATCGCCTGGTAGAAGGTCTGCGCCACCGAGGCGAGTGAGCTTTCGCTCTGCGTCAGCAGGAAGATGATCGATGACAGGCCAAGCGCCACGGCGATCGGCACACCGATCAGGAGCAGCGCGATCACGCCGAGAAACAGCAGCAGGATGGACAAGGTTCAGCCCTCGCGGTTGAGCGCGGCCGCGCTTTCGGCGGCCTCTTCGGCCTCGTGGCTGACGATCAGCCCCGAACGGCGTCCCGCGACGATGCCGACGGTCGCCTGCAGGATACGGATCAGGATCAGCGCGACGCCGAGCGGCAGGATCAGATAGGGCAGGACGCGGGGCATCTTGTCCCAGACCTCGCCCTGATTGATCCAGCCGGCCAGAAAATCGAGAAATTGCGGCATCGGGATCTGCTCGGTGATGTAGAAGGCGCGGTCGCGCGTGCGCGGGTTGAACCCGGTGGGAAGCCACCGCCCGGTCGTCTCCTGCAGCCCCGCGAAGGGCGCCCAGTAATCCCATGCGCCCTTGAGCAGCAGCAGCGCGTAAAGGACGCAGGCCGCCGCCGAGATCAGCGCAAGCGCCCGCCGCCGTCGGTCCGGAAGCAACGCGATCACCGCGTCCACGCCGAGGTTGGCGGTGATGCGAAAGGCATGACTGATGCCGAAGATCACCAGCCACGCAAAGAGGATCAGCGTGACCTCCTGCCCCCACAGGATGGTGTGCGGCAGAATGATGCCGGTCACCTGCTCGAAGCGGAAGGCCACCGGCAGGTTGAAGACATAGCGGACCACGACATTGGCGAAGGTCAGCAGCGTCATCGCGCCGAGGATGAAGGCGATCGCGTTCTCCTCGAAACCGCGCAGCCCCCGCGGGTCGATCTTTGGCCGGTTCATGTGCGTCCCTCCCCGGATGGGGCGGCCCCGAAGGGCCGCCCCGAAAGCGCCGAGAGTGGTTTCAGTGTTTGGCGCTGATCGCCTGTGCGGCGGCGATATTGTCGGCCCCGACGTCCTTGACGAACTTGGTCCAGACGGGCTTCATCGCATCGACCCAGGCCTGGCGCTGCTCGGTGGTCAGCTCGCGGATCGTGCCCCCGGCATCGAGGATTGCCTGACGGTTCTTGGCCTCGATCTTGGTGACGGCGGCGTTGCGCTCGACCGAGACCTCATGCAGGATCTTGCCCAGCTGGTCGCGGGTACCGGCGGGCAGACCGTCCCAGAAATCGGTCGAGGTCACGACGAGATAGTCCAGAACGCCGTGATTGGTCTCGGTGATCCCGTCCTGGACCTCGAAGAACTTCTGCCCGTAGATGTTGGACCAGGTGTTCTCCTGGCCGTCCACGACCCCCTGCTGCAGCGCACCGTAGACCTCGGAGAAAGCCATCGGCTGGGGCGAGGCGCCAAGCGCCTGGATCTCGGCCACCAACACGTCCGATGGCTGGACGCGGAATTTCAGCCCCTTGGCATCGGTGGGCAGAAGCAGCGGCTTGTTGGCCGAGAACTGCTTCATCCCCGAATGCCAGAATTCCAGCCCCTCGAGCCCGCGCCGCGACATCGCCTTCTTCATGCTGCGCCCGGTTTCGGAGTTCTGGAACTCGTCGACCGCGGCGATGTTCTTGAACAGGAAGGGCAGGTCGAAAATGCGGTATTTCTTGGTGAATGCCTCGAATTTCGACAGCGAGGTCGCGGCCATCTGCACATCGCCCTGAAGCATCGCCTCCAGCACCTTGTCGTCGTTGTAGAGGGTCGAGTTGGGGAAGACCTCGACGCAGACCTTGCCGTTCATCTCCTTGTTCACGCGGTCGGCGAACATCTGCGCCGCGATCCCCTTGGGATGCTTGGTGGCATTGGTGACATGGCTGAACTTGATGACGACCTCGCCCGGATCGCAGGCCGA
>JASBUM010000555.1 GCA_030147905.1 Acidimangrovimonas sp. | reverse complement strand
CTGCCGGGCGTTGGCGACGTGGCGTGCCATCCGCAGGCTCAGGGTCTCGACCCCCATCAGGGTGTAATGCGCAGCCTGCGGGTTCATCGTCATGCCCAGATCGCGCAGTCCCACGGCGGTGCCGTGCAGCACATAGGCGAGGGGGCCGAAGGTTTCGTGAAACTTCAGCCCGTGATAGGCGGGCTCCGGCTCGGCCAGCGAGGGAAAGAGGCCCGAGGCGGACCAGTCGAAGCGGCCCGAATCCACCACCGCGCCGCCGGTCACCGTTCCGTTCCCGGTGAGGTATTTCGTCGTCGAATGCACGACCAGGGTGGCCCCATGGTCGATCGGGCGGCACAGCCAGGGGGTGGCGGTGGTGTTGTCCACGATCAGCGGCAGGCCCGCATCCTCGGCGATGCGTCCGACCGCGTCCAGGTCGGTGACATAGCCGCCGGGATTGGCGATGGTCTCGCAGAAGATGGCGCGGGTATCGGCATCTATGGCGTCGCGCAGCGCGGTCTCGTCGTCGAAATCGACAAATTTCGCCGACCATCCGAAACGCCGGATCGTCTGGCCGAACTGGGTGAGCGTTCCGCCATAGAGCCGGGTCGAGGCCACGAGGTTGCGCCCCGGCGCCATCAGGGGGAAAAGGGAAAGGATCTGCGCGGCATGGCCCGAGGAACAGCACAGCCCGCCGGCCCCGCCCTCGAGCGTTGCGATCCGTTCCTGCAGCACCGCCACGGTCGGGTTTGTCAGGCGCGAATAGATGAAGCCGATTTCCTGCAGGTTGAACAATGCCGCGGCGTGATCGGCATCACGAAAGACATAGGCGGTCGTCTGATAGATCGGCGTCTGGCGCGCGCCGGTGGCCGGATCGGGCCGGGCGCCGGCATGGATCTGCAACGTGTCGAACCCGTAGCGTCTCGCCATCTATTCCTCTCCCCGTTCTGCCGCCGGCGGCCTGCCCGGTCAGGGCAGCTTCGACGATATGACACCGGTGGCAAAGCCCCCGCGGCGCAATTCGCCAAACAGGCGCTGATATTCGATCTTGGGACAACGGTTCTGCACCACATCGATGCCGCGCGCCTCGGCCATCGCGGCGGCCTCCATGTTCTCCACGCCGATCTGCATCCATATGGTGCGCAAGCTCGGAAAATGCGCAAGAGCGGCCTCGACGACCGGCGGGACGGCCTCGGATCGGCGGAAGATGTCGACCATGTCCACTGGCGCGTCGATCTCGGCGAGGTCGGCGCGGATCGTCTCGCCGAAGAGGGATTGGCCGGCATGCCCCGGGTTGACCGGGATCACGCGGTAGCCCCTAAGCGCCAGGTAACGCGCGACGAAATGGCTCGGCCGCACCGGGTTGGGCGACACTCCGACGACCGCGATAACCCGCGTGCGGGCCAGGATCTGGCGCAGAAAGGCGTCGGAATATTCGGTCATGCGATCTGTGTAGGCGATCGCCGCGCGGTTGCCTAGGTGGCGCGATCCGCCGCTCATCAAAAAGAAGCGCCCGGACCGAGAGGCCGGGCGCCAGTAGCGGAACGAGGGACAGTGCATCGAGACGCAGGGGTTCCGCACCTGCGCTCTGATAAAAACATAGGAATGGAACCGGATTATGTAAGAGCCCGTCGCAAAGCTGTGATGGCCACGGCGCAGCGCGTCATCCGCGCGCCGCGCCCCCCCTCGTCGCCGCGTAAAGTGCCACCGCCGCCGCGTTCGAGACGTTGAGCGATCCGAAGCCGCCCGCGGGTTCTATCCGGGCGAGGTGGTCGCAGGTCAGGCGGGTCTTCTCGCGCAGGCCCGGTCCTTCCGCGCCCAGGACAAGGGCGACGGGCGCCGGGGCGGCATGCGACAGCGCCGCGTCGAGCGTGATATCGGCCGTGCCGTCGAGCCCGATAAGCACATAGCCCATGGCGCGCAGCTTCTCCATCGCATCGGCGAGATTGGTCACGCGCAGATAGGGCTGGCGTTCCAGCGCGCCGCTCGCGGACTTGGCCAGCGCGCCGGTCTCGGGGGCGGAATGGCGTGCCGGCGCGACGACCGCGCGGGCGCCGAAGACCTCGGCCGAACGCAGGATGGCGCCCACGTTGTGCGGATCGGTCACCCGATCGAGAAGGACCACCGGCGCCGGGCCATCATCGGGCGCGCAGCGCGCCTCGATCCCGCCCCAGTCCAGTGGCCGGACCTCGAGCGCGGCGCCCTGGTGTACCGACGCCGGATCGAGGGGCACGGGAAACTTGCGCGCGTCGGCGATCTCGGCATCGATCGGGCTGGACGCCAGCGCGTCCCCAAGCCGGTCGGCGGCGTTCCGGGTCACCACAAGACGCAGCTTCTCGCGCGCGGGATTGCGCAGGGCATCGGCCACCGCATGAAGGCCGAACAGCCAAAGTGTTTCCGCCGCCGCCGCGCGCCGCGTACGTTCCTTGGCGACGACCCAGGTCGGTTTCTTGGTCACGCACTCACTCCTTTTCAGGTCGGCGACAATGGGCTTGGGACGTCCGGAGGACAAGCGAAATCGCCGCTTTCGGAATTTGGCTTGACGCCCACGGGGGGGTTCGCTATCCACCCCCTCGCGTCGGGCGACGTGCTGCAAGGTGCGGCAGCGGACTGTAACTCCGCCGGGGAGACCCATGCCTGGTTCGATTCCAGGGTCGCCCACCATCGACCCCTCCCCAAAA
>JASBUM010000550.1 GCA_030147905.1 Acidimangrovimonas sp. | reverse complement strand
CCGGGCCGAGGCCTGCCAGTCGACCCAGCGCTCGAAGGGAGCGATTGCGTTCTGGCGAAACCGGGTGCCGATCGGGCCGGGCTCGATCAGGATCACCTTGATCGGCGTGTCGGCCATTTCCATCCGCATCACGTCGCTCAGCCCCTCAAGCGCGAACTTGGTCGCGACATAGGCACAGCGCCATCTGGAGCCGACGAAACCGAGGACCGAGGAGTTGTTCACGATGCGGCCGTGCCCCTGCGCCCGCATCAGGGGAATGACCTGTCGGGTCAGGTCATGGGTGCCGAAAAGATTGGTCTCGAAGATCTCGCGCAAGGCGCCGCGCGGCAGATCCTCGACCGCGCCGGGACAGGCGAAGGCGCCGTTGTTGAACAGCGCATCAAGCCGTCCGCCACCGCGTTCCCGTGCCTCGGCCACCGCCGCGGCGATCGAGCCTTCGTCGGCGAGATCAAGCGGAAAGCTCTCCAACCCCTCGCCTTCGAGCCGCGCGCAATCTTCCGCCTTGCGACAGGTGGCGAAGACGCGCCAACCCCGCCGCGCCAGGCCATGGGCTGCGTCATGGCCGATCCCCGAAGAACATCCCGTGACGAGGATGATGCGCTGATCCATGAATGCCGTCCCGTTTCGCCGATCGCCCTTCTGCCTAAGCTTTCGGCGCCGCTTGGGCAAGCCGCGCGATTGCCACTGGACCATATCTGCACCCGCAATTACACAAGATCCATGAATGCCGAGAACGACGACCCCAACATGCCGCCTTCTACGACGGCCGAGCCGCTCAGCCGCGCGATCGGCGAGCGCTATCTGACCTATGCGCTCTCGACGATCATGAACCGCGCTTTGCCCGATGTCCGCGACGGGTTGAAACCGGTGCACCGCCGGATCCTCTTCGCGATGCGGGAATTGCGGCTGACGGCGGGCGGCGGCTTTCGCAAATCGGCCAAGATCTCGGGCGATGTCATGGGCAATTACCATCCCCATGGCGATGCCGCGATCTATGACGCGATGGCGCGGCTCGCGCAGGATTTCAACATGCGCTACCCGCTCGTCGACGGGCAGGGGAATTTCGGCAACATCGACGGCGACAACCCGGCTGCCAGCCGCTATACCGAGGCCCGGCTGACCGCCGCCGCCGAGGCACTGATGGAGGGGCTGGCCGAAAACGCGGTCGATTTCCGGCCCAATTACGACGGCACGCTCGAAGAACCTGCGGTTCTGCCTGCCGCCTTCCCCAATCTGCTTGCCAATGGCGCCAGCGGCATCGCGGTGGGCATGGCCACCTCGATCCCGCCGCATAACCTCGACGAACTGGTCGAGGGCTGTCTGCTTCTGGCCAAGCACCACAACAAGTCCGACAAGGTTTCCGACGCGGAAATCTTGACCGCCATTCCAGGCCCCGATTTCCCCACGGGCGGGATGATCGTCGAGCCGCGCGCCTCGATCGCCGAGGCCTATCGCACCGGCCGCGGCGCGTTTCGGCTGCGCGCGCGCTGGCATGTCGAGGATCTCGGTCGCGGCACATGGCAGATCGTGGTCACCGAGATCCCCTATCAGGTCCAGAAATCGCGGCTGATCGAAAAGCTGGCCGAGTTGATCCAGACCAAGAAGGTGCCCATTTTCGGCGATGTTCGTGACGAAAGCGCCGATGACATCCGCCTGATCATCGAACCCAAATCGCGCAGCGTCGATCCCGAAATGCTGATGGGCATGCTGTTCCGCAATTCGGATCTCGAACTGCGCGTCTCGCTCAACATGAACGTGTTGATCGACGGGCGCACGCCCAAGGTCTGTTCGCTCAAAGACGTGCTTTCGGCTTTTCTCGACCACCGCCGCGAGGTGCTGCGCCGGCGCTCGCAGCACCGGCTGGAAAAGATCGACCACCGGCTCGAGGTGCTCGAAGGCTTCATCACCGCCTTCCTCAACCTCGACCGGGTGATCGACATCATCCGCTATGATTCCGATCCCAAGGCGGCGTTGATGCGCGAGGATTGGTCGCGCGACCATATCCGCGCCCGGGACGAGGCCGATTACCGAAGCCAGCCGCCGGGCGACGGCGAATTGACCGAGACCCAGGTCGAGGCGATCCTCAACATGCGGCTGCGCGCCCTGCGCCGGCTTGAGGAAATGGAGCTTCTGCGCGAGCAGGACGCACTGATGCGCGAGCGTGCCGAACTCGTCGATCTGCTCGACAGCGACCGGCTGCAATGGGCCCGGATCGGGACCGAATTGCGCGCGGTGCAAAAGCAATTCGGCAAGGGCGCGCCCGGCGGCGCGCGGCGCAGCGATTTCGCCGAGGCCGGCGAGGCCGAGGACGTGCCGGTCGAGGCGATGATCGAACGCGAGCCGATCACCGTGATCTGCTCGAAAATGGGTTGGGTGCGGGCGATGAAGGGTCATATCGCGCTCGACACCGAGTTGAAGTTCAAGGATGGCGACGAGGGCCGTTTCGCCTTTCATGCCGAAACCACCGACAAGATCCTGATCTTCGGCACCAATGGCCGGTTCTACACCGTGCTGGGCGCCAATCTGCCCGGCGGCCGTGGCATGGGCGAGCCGCTGCGCCTGATGGTCGATCTGCCCAATGAATCCGATATCGTCACCATGCTTATCCATCGCGCCGGCACCCGCCTGCTGGTTGCTTCGTCGGTCGGCGATGGCTTCGTCGTGCCCGCCGATGAGGTCCTGGCCCAGACCCGCGCGGGCAAGGCTGTGCTGAACCTGCGCGGCGATGCCCGCGCCCAGGTCTGCCGCGAAGTTGATGGCGACCACGTCGCGGTCGTGGGCGAGAATCGCAAGCTTCTGGTCTTCCCGCTTGCCGATCTGCCGGAGATGGCGCGCGGCAAGGGCAACCGGCTGCAACGCTACAAGGACGGCGGGCTGTCGGACGCCACCACCTTCACCCTCGCCGATGGGCTGAGCTGGAAGGATCCCGCCGGCCGTACCCGGACCGAGACCGATCTGGGCGAATGGCTGGGCGTGCGCGCCGGTGCCGGGCGCATGGCGCCGCGCGGCTTCC
>JASBUM010000549.1 GCA_030147905.1 Acidimangrovimonas sp. | reverse complement strand
CCGGGCCGAGGCCTGCCAGTCGACCCAGCGCTCGAAGGGAGCGATTGCGTTCTGGCGAAACCGGGTGCCGATCGGGCCGGGCTCGATCAGGATCACCTTGATCGGCGTGTCGGCCATTTCCATCCGCATCACGTCGCTCAGGCCCTCAAGCGCGAATTTCGTGGCGACATAGGCACCGCGCCATCTGGCGCCGACGAAACCGAGGACCGAGGAGTTGTTCACGATGCGCCCGTGCCCCTGCGCCCGCATCAGGGGAATGACCTGCCGGGTCAGGTCATGGGTGCCGAAAAGATTGGTCTCGAAGATCTCGCGCAAGGCGCCGCGCGGCAGATCCTCGACCGCGCCGGGGCAGGCGAAGGCGCCGTTGTTGAACAGCGCATCAAGCCGTCCGCCACCGCGTTCCCGCACCACGTCCAGCGCCGCCGTGATCGAACCTTCGTCGGCGAGATCGAGCGGAAAGCTCTCCAACCCCTCGCCTTCGAGCCGCGCGCAATCCTCCGGCTTGCGGCAGGTGGCGAAGACGCGCCAACCCCGCCGCGCCAGGCCATGGGCGGCGTCATGGCCGATCCCCGAAGAACATCCCGTGATGAGGATGATGCGCTGATCCATGAATGCCGCCCCGTTTCCGCCGATCGCCCTTCTGCCTAAGCTTTCGGCGCCTCTCGGGCAAGCCGCGCGATTGCCACTGGACCATATCTGCACCCGCAATTACACAAGATCCATGAATGCCGAGAACGACGACCCCAACATGCCGCCCGCGACGACGGCAGAGCCGCTTAGCCGCGCGATCGGCGAGCGCTATCTGACCTATGCGCTGTCGACGATCATGAACCGCGCCCTGCCCGATGTCCGCGACGGGTTGAAGCCGGTGCACCGCCGGATCCTTTTCGCGATGCGGGAATTGCGGCTGACGGCGGGCGGCGGCTTTCGCAAATCGGCCAAGATCTCGGGCGATGTCATGGGCAATTACCACCCCCATGGCGATGCCGCGATCTATGACGCGATGGCGCGGCTCGCGCAGGATTTCAACATGCGCTACCCGCTCGTCGACGGGCAGGGGAACTTCGGCAACATCGACGGGGACAATCCGGCCGCCAGCCGCTATACCGAGGCCCGGCTGACCGCTGCGGCCGAGGCGCTGATGGAGGGGCTGGCCGAGAACGCGGTCGATTTCCGCCCCAATTACGACGGCACGCTCGAAGAGCCGGTGGTGCTGCCGGCCGCTTTCCCCAATCTGCTCGCCAATGGCGCCAGCGGCATCGCGGTGGGCATGGCGACCTCGATCCCGCCGCATAATCTCGACGAACTGGTCGAGGGCTGCCTGCTGCTGGCCAAACATCACAACAACGCGGACAAGGTATCCGACGCGGAGATCCTTGCGTGTATTCCCGGCCCCGATTTCCCCACCGGCGGGATGATCGTCGAGCCGCGCGCCTCGATCGCCGAGGCCTATCGCACCGGCCGCGGCGCGTTTCGGCTGCGCGCGCGCTGGCATGTCGAGGATCTGGGCCGCGGCACGTGGCAGATCGTGGTCACCGAGATTCCCTATCAGGTCCAGAAATCGCGCCTGATCGAGAAACTGGCCGAGCTGATCCAGACCAAGAAGGTGCCCATTTTCGGCGATGTCCGCGACGAAAGCGCCGATGACATCCGCCTGATCATCGAGCCCAAATCGCGCAGCGTCGATCCCGAGATGCTGATGGGCATGCTGTTTCGCAACTCGGATCTCGAACTGCGTGTCTCGCTCAACATGAATGTGCTGATCGACGGGCGCACGCCCAAGGTCTGCTCGCTCAAGGAGGTGTTGGGGGCCTTTCTCGACCACCGCCGCCAGGTGCTGCGCCGGCGCTCGCAGCACCGGCTGGAAAAGATCGACCACCGGCTTGAGGTGCTCGAAGGCTTCATCACCGCCTTCCTCAACCTCGACCGGGTGATCGACATCATCCGCTATGATTCCGATCCCAAGGCGGCGCTGATGCGCGAGGATTGGTCGCGCGACCATATCCGCGCCCGGGACGAGGCCGATTACCAAAGCCCGCCGGCCGGCGAGGGCGAATTGACCGAGACCCAGGTCGAGGCGATCCTCAACATGCGGCTGCGCGCCCTGCGCCGGCTCGAGGAGATGGAGCTTCTGCGCGAGCAGGACGCGCTGATGCGCGAGCGCGCCGAACTGGTCGATCTGCTCGACAGCGACCGGCTGCAATGGACCCGGATCGGGACCGAATTGCGCGCCGTGCAAAAGCAGTTCGGCAAGGGCGCGCCGGGCGGCGCGCGGCGCAGCGATTTCGCAGAGGCCGGCGAGGTCGAAGAGGTCCCGGTCGAGGCGATGATCGAACGCGAGCCGATTACCGTGATCTGCTCGAAAATGGGCTGGGTGCGGGCGATGAAGGGGCATATCGCGCTCGATACCGAGTTGAAGTTCAAGGATGGTGATGAGGGCCGCTTCGCCTTCCATGCCGAAACTACCGACAAGATCCTGATCTTCGGCACCAATGGCCGATTCTACACCGTTCTGGGCGCCAATCTGCCCGGCGGCCGCGGCATGGGCGAGCCGTTGCGGCTGATGGTCGATCTGCCGAACGAGGCCGATATCGTCACCATGCTCATCCATCGCACGGGCGAGCGGCTGCTGGTGGCCTCGTCGGTCGGCGACGGGTTCGTCGTGCCCACCGATGAGGTCGTGGCCCAGACCCGCAGCGGCAAGGCGGTGCTCAACCTGCGCGGCGAGGCCCGTGCCCAGGTCTGCCGGGCGGTGGCGGGCGATCATGTCGCGGTGGTCGGCGAGAATCGCAAGCTTCTGGTCTTCCCGCTTGCCGATCTGCCGGAAATGGCCCGCGGCAAGGGCAACCGGCTGCAACGCTACAAGGACGGCGGGCTGTCGGACGCCACCACCTTCACCCTTGCCGACGGGCTGATCTGGAAGGATCCCGCCGGCCGCACCCGGACCGAGACCGATCTGGGCGAATGGCTGGGCGTGCGCGCCGGTGCCGGGCGCATGGCGCCGCGCGGCTTCCCGCGCGACAATCGCTTTACCTGACGCCTCGCGCGGGTCAGCCGCGGCCGCGCCGGGCACGCAGCGGCGCCGGCGTCTGGTCTCCGTCCCCGTGGTCATGCTCGGCGGCGGCCTGCCAGGGTGCGGGATATTCGCGCATGCCCTTCCACAGTGCGACGGCCTGCGCCCGTTCCCCGCGGATCAGCATCTGTCCCATCTTCGCCAATCCATAGAGGTGGGCGTGCAGGCGGGCATCGGGCCGGTGCCGGCGGATGAAGCGCATCCGCGCGCGGTGCTTGTAATAGACCGAAAGCGGGCTTGCGGCCCGGTCGAGCCGGGGGGAGCCGATGGCACTGCCGGCACGGTGGAAGATCTCGGCGCCCGAACAGAAGGCCAACGGAAGCGTGTCCCGGCGCAGCGCCCAGTCGACCTCCTCGTAATAGAGGAAATACCCCTCGTCCATGGGGCCCGCGGCCTCGTAGAAGGCGCGCGAGACGACCATGCTGCCGCCCATGACGAAATCGAAACGCCTCGGATCGGGGGGCGGGGTGAGCGCGGCGCGCCGGCCGAGATGGATGTTGTCGGTCACGCCACTGTGGCGCAACCGTCCGCCGCCGTCGATCTGGATGCTGCCCGGATCGTGAAGATAGCAGACCCGGTTGCCCATCAGGGCAAAGCCTCCGGCGGCGCGCGCAAGGGTGCCCGGCGTGTCCGGTGGGATCAGCGTATCCGGATTGAGCACCCAGAACCGGTCGATCGCGGGATCAAGCGCAAGTTCGGCCAGTCCGAGGTTGACGCCCGCGGCGAAGCCGCCGTTGCCCGGCGCCTCGATCAGTGTCAGGTCATGGCCGCGGACCGATCGCCGCTCGACCTGTGGACGGCCGGGGGCGTGCAGCGTCAACGGCTTGCCCCTGGCATTCGGGGCGAAGGGAAGATCCGCCGAGGGGCGGTAGGGCTCGTGCCCCTCGGCCCAGGCGCGCAGGCGCTCGGCGGTGCCATCGGGTGAGGCATTGTCCACCAGCACGATGCGCAGCCGCAAGTCACCTGCCGCGAGCAGGCTTTCGAGGCAATCGAAGATCACCCTGCTTGCGTTGAAGGTCACCACGACGACCCCCATTACCGGTGTTCCGGCGCGCTTCATTCCGGCGCTCCGCGACTCGCCGATGCGCCGAAGCGCCGGTAAGGTGACGGGTTCGCGGCATCCGCCGGGTGCCCGGGGGGCTGTGCCGGGGGGCGGCGCAGCAACGGCGCGGCCGGGCGGCGTGCCGCGCGCTGCGGCGTTGGTGCCGCGCTTGTGGCCCGGGCGTCGGTCAACCACATCCCCGACCCGATCAGGAAGAAGAAATAGGAAAAGACATTCGTCCACAAATCCACCGTCGCCAGGGTGAAGATCAGCGCGACGATGGTGAACATCCATGCCCGCCGCAGCGTCCACCGCGCCGTATCCGGATCGAGGGGCCGCCGGGCCACGGACCACAGCGCCGCACCCAGTGCCAGCGCCATCAGGCCGATCCCCGGCAGTCCGTAGCGCACGGCGACCACCAGCCAGAAGCTGTCCATCGAAGGGCTGACCATCCAGCCCGGCCGCCGCCAGTCGTTCAGCCCGATCCCGAACAGCGGATGCTGTGAAAGGTTGACCAGCCCCCAATGATAGATCGCCTCGCGGTAATAGGCGGTCTGGGCCGAGAAGGTCGCATAGCTCATGAAGACGCGCAGCGGACCGCGGTTGGAGGCCAGGTCGACGACGAGATAGGCAAGCGCGATTCCGGCCAGAAGCCACAGCCAGCGCCGGCGATCGGCATCGAATATCGTCGCCCAGCCAGACAGGAAAAGCACCAGTGCGATGGTCAGGATGGGCCCGCTGGACAGGGACAGGAAGGTTCCCGCGGCCACCAGGGCCGCCAGCGCGACACGAGACCGGTTGCCGAGCCGGTCACGCAAGCCGATCAGGCACAGACCGAAGACCGAGGCGCAGAAGGTCCCGAACAGGATCGGGTGCGGAAATACCCCCTGTGCACGGTGCAGGCCCAGCCGGCGAGGGTGATCGACCAGATCCGGGGTCGAGATGAAGGGCAGGCTGCGCAGCAGGGCAAGGACCGGCGGCCAGCCCGCGATCGCCTCGAAGAGCGCGAGGGGCACCATCAAGGCCACCGCGAGGGTGAGGGCACGGCACAGGGCGGCGAAATCTTCGGCATCGCGGATGTAGGCGCGACCGATCAGATAACCGCCCAGCAACTCTATCCCGGTGGAGCCGGCATTCTGTACCGCCATATCCGCGCTGGTGACCGACAATGCCGCACCGGCCCAGACTGCGAAGGCTGCCAGAGCCGCGTCGGTCGGGTGAATGCGGCCCCGCCCACCGCGCCGCCAGTGCCACAGCGCCGGCACGATCAGGATCAGAAGCACGAGCCGCGGCGCCGTCATCAAAAGCGGCCCGATGCGGAACTGCACCGGCAGAAGAACCGCCCCCAGATAGAGCGCGACCGGCAACGCCAGACCAGCCGGTCGCCACGTCTTGCGACCGCGCTTGTGACCGCGCGCCCCCGGCACGCCGCCTTCTGCTGTCGATTCGGGCCTGCGCACCGTCGCTCCTTGCCGCGATCCTGCCTGCCCCATCCCGTTCGAACCCCACGCGGAGGCTAACAGATTCGGTTGCAGTGGCAAAATCATGCCGACCGGCGGGCCGCCAGGCGCGTTGCCCGCCCTCAGACCCCGTCGACCGCGACCTTGAGCGAAAGCGTCTCGATCTCGCCGGCGAAGCCTTCCTGGCCGCCGCCGGCTGCCGCGATGGACAGCCCCGCGTCCGCCTTGCCGTCAAAGCGCGGTCCGGCCCGCCCGCCAAGTGCGGGACCGGTGTCAAGCCGCATCGTGGCGCGCCGGCGCATGCCGTCGAAGGCAACCGTCAGATGATGAAGCGTGCCGGGTTGCGTCCGGTGCCCCCCCGAACGCAGCACGAGCGGCGGGCCACCTGTGCTGCGCAACCACAACTGCACCGCCCCGGCCGGAAGCGCGCTGATGACGAGCGCGTCGCCGATACGCAGGATCTCGGCCGAACGCTTCAACGGCCGACCGGTCCGGAACGACAGGTTGAGCTCTAGCGCGCGCGCGCCGTAGACCGGCCCCATCGCCTCGGCGTCGAGGCGGACCGGCGGACGTCCCGCGCCCAGCGCCAGCGCCCGGCCCGTGCCGCCCGGCTGGTCGACCAGATTGGCGGGCTTCAGCGGATAGGGCACCATCCGCGCCCCGCGGCGGATCAGCAACCGGCCACGCGCCGGGTCGAAGTGCAGCACGTCGGAGGGCGGTATGTCGATCCAGGCGCCGACGACGGCGGGGGCGCCTTGCGCGGGCTGCACGGTCAGCGTCACGAAATAGCGTCCCGAACGGGCATAGCGGTGCCGTACGAGGGCGCCGCTGGCGTCGGCGCCGTCGCCGAAGGACCACAGATAGCGGCAGGCCGGCCCCGGCGGCTCGTTGTCGTGAAGCCGGCTGATCCGTCCGTCGAACAGGCGCGCGCGCAGGTCGCCCAGGACGCGAATGGCATCGAACCGCGCCACCGGATGCGCCTGCGCCGGGGGGTGCAGCATGGAGGGAGCGCCCGCGCCGAGCGTCGCCATGAGCCCGCCGGAACGCACGAGGTAATCGTGTCTTCCGTCGCTGTTGTCGAGACTGGAGGTGACGAATTCGTTCCCGTAGTAGCCCGGCAGGTTGGCCGCGAAGGGCTGGATGATCGCATTCCCCGCGACGGTCCAGTCCGCCTGCCCCGAATGGCCGTTTATGCCCCCCGTGGCATTGGCGCGGATCGCGACGTGACGCGCGTCGGGAACGACGTTGATCATCGGCCGCCCGAGGCCGGACACCGTTCGTACGGCAGCGCCGGTGGGCGACATGTCGGGCACCTCGATCAGCGAGTTGCGCGCGATGACCAGGCCGTCCGTCTGGCCCACCGAGATGCCGTGGCGGTGGTTATTGTAAATCGTGTTCCCCTCGATCCGGACGTCTCGATAGAACATCGCCTTGCCGGCCTTGCCCTGATCCACCACCTCGTTGCGCATGAAGATGGATTGGGTGAAGCTGCCACGGCCGATGTCCAGGACATTGTCGCGGATCACGATGTCGCGCGAAGGTCGGGTCGTTCCCGTGGTCCAGAACTGGATCATGTCGCGGTGGTCGCGCCAGTTCGGCATGCCGCGGAAATCGTGGATCCGGTTATCGGCGACGATCAATCCATTTACCGCGATGAAATCCATGCCGTCCGAGCGCATGTCGCTGATGTCATTGCCGCGGATGTTGACGGCCTCGCTGTTCACCACCGTCAGTCCGGTTCGGAAGCGTTCCATGCGGCTGTTGCTCAGGGTGAAACCCTTGACCCCCCGGACCATCAGACCGTTGCCATAGCCATAGCCGTTTTCGGACGGCTCTATTCCATGGGCATTGTCGCCCGAAAAGCGGCTGTCTGTGATCGCGATGTTGCTCCCGCCGGTAATCGAGAAGGGCGCGACATAGGGCAGATCGCCCGGATCGAAGCGGTAGTCGAAGAGAATGCCGCGCAGCGTCACGTTCTCGGCGGCGCGCAATTTCAGCCCGCTCAGACGCGCCGGATGCGCGGGATCGGCCGACCGCAGCGTGAGCGGCCCGGCAAAGGCCGGGCCCGCGCCCGATCCGGG
>JASBUM010000545.1 GCA_030147905.1 Acidimangrovimonas sp. | reverse complement strand
GAACCCAATCATTCGGTCGCCGTTATGGCCGGCTAGCCCGCGCCCCGCCCGTGCGCGCCGGGCGGGTTCGGGCCCCATGCAACAGCGAAACCGCGCGCCCGAACCGAGGAGTCCCTTGATGAAAGCCTTGATGACCATGATTGCCGCCACGGCGATTTCGGCCAATGTTGCGCTGGCGGCGGGAAAGACCCATCTCGTGGCGCTACATGTCGATGAAAACGATCCCGCCAAGATGAGCCTCGTGCTCAACAATGCCGAGAACATCGACAGCGATTACCGTTCGCAGGGCGACGAGACGAAGATCGAGATCGTGGCTTACGGGCCGGGGCTGAACATGTTCGTCAAGGGCAAGAGCCCGGTCGCACAGAGGATCGCGGCGATGGCGCTGGAACACGAGAACTTCACCTTCTCGGCCTGCGGCAACACGCTGGCGAAGATGGAAAAGAAGGTCGGCCACAAGGTGCCGCTGATATCCGAAGCGACCATCGTGCCCTCGGGCGCGGTTCGGCTGATCGAGTTGCAGCAGCAGGGCTACGCCTACCTGCGTCCCTGATCGGGCAAGCGGCGGGCCGGTTGCGGGCCCCGGCCTGCGGCGGCATCCGCTCGACGTCTCGACGCGAAAGAAGCCGGGTGCCACGGCGCGCGCCGCAGCGCATCGGACGTCGGGCGAAGCGCAATGGCGATGACGACCCGGCCATGAACGGTCGGCCCCAAGCGCCGGTATGAACAGCCGGGCCGGAACCTATGGACCCGCGCCGGTGGGCGTGGATTTGCCAAGCATCGACAATGTGCGCGAGGCAAACCGGCGCGGTCCTTCAATGCCGCGCCCGAAATCTGCGGCCCCGGATTTGCGGCCGGTCGAAACAAGCCGCCCCCGATCGGGCCCCGGCGCGCCACAGTCAGCCCTGGCGCGCCGCGGTCAGCCCCGGCGCGCCTCGGTCAGCCTTGGCGCGCCTCGGTCAGCCGCCGGGCGGTCGCGCGCCGCGCCTCGTGCCGGAAGGCCAGCGCGATGAAGCCCCAATAGGCCAGCCATGCCAGCATGGTCACCGTATCTGGCGCCGCGCGATACCCGGTCAGCGCCGCGACCACGCCGCCCAGGCGTCCGCCGTCGTCCAGAAGCCAGCTTGTATCCCACAGTACCGGCGTGAAGGGCAGCACCCCGGCCGACACCAGGTCACCCGCCCCGGTGACGAAAAGCGCCGCGCCCAGCAACAGAAGCAGCACCTCGGAGACCTTGAAGAACACCCGCCAGGGCAGGAACCGGCCGCCCAGTTGCAGCAGGCCATAGGTGAGGATCGCCGCGGCGAGACCGGCCGCGACCGCGCCAAGCACCGAATACAGCACCGCGCCCTGCGCCGCTGCCAGCGTGCCATAGAGAAAGACCACAGTCTCGCTGCCCTCGCGCGCGACCGCCACCATGGCCAGCACGAACAGCGTCCACCAGTGGCGCTGCTCGGCCGCCGCATGCAGCCCCGTTTCGATATCACGCTTGAGCGTGCGGCTATGCGCGCGCATCCAGAAGACCATGTGCACGATCAGTCCGG
>JASBUM010000690.1 GCA_030147905.1 Acidimangrovimonas sp. | reverse complement strand
CTTCCGCGAGGGCAGCGTGACCACGCTGGTCGCCACCGATGTCGCCGCGCGCGGAATCGACATCCCCGGTGTCGCCTATGTCGTCAACTACGACCTGCCCGAGGTCCCGGACAATTACGTCCATCGGATCGGGCGCACGGCGCGGGCCGGACGGGAAGGTGAGGCGATTGCCTTCTGCGCCCCCGAAGAGGCCGATCTGCTGCGCCAGATACAGAAGCTGATGAAGATCGAGGTGCCGGTGGCCAGCGGCTCCAGCCCGCTTTCGGAAACGGCACCTGCCGGCCGGCGCAAGGGCCCGCCGGGCCGTCGCAACGGCGAGGGCGGGGGCAATGCCGCCGGTGGCCCGCGGCCCAAGGCCAGACGCCGCCGCCGGCCCGCGCGCGCCGCCTGACCGCTCGGCCGGCCGTCGCGACCGGTGCCGAACGGCGAGGTCGCGACGGCAAGGCGCGGACGCCATCCTTTGCACGCGAGGAGAGATCGACAGTCGATCCTGCACCGATCTCGGCTGAGCGCGTAAAGATCGTGAAACCAATAGGTTGGGTGCAGTTTGGCGCCGGGATCGCGCTTGGCGATCCGGTCCTGGACAAACCGGGACGTCGCCCCGGACATGCCTCCTCGGCCCTCGGAATGCGGTTGAGCCGCGCGATGGCGCGTGGCGTTCGGCACGTTGCTCATTCCAGGCACTTCGGGGCGCGCGCGAAGGGGGGGCGGCAGTAAAGGCGCGCTGTGCTTGCCTGGTCGGCCGAGGGACGCGGAGCCGGATCAACGGCCGGTTCCCCACGCCTGCAGGCGACGTGGCTTTGCAACGCAGAACAGGGTAGAACAACGCCAGGCACGCGTCGCATTCTGCTCGATCAGCCTGCGCAGGGACAGCCGGGGCGGCGCGACGGGTCAATATCGAGCGAAGCCGATGCATGGTGCAGAGAAGTTCCCCCTTCAATGTGCGAAATGCGGCTGGCGTACCCGGCGGTCGGGCCGGAACGCGTTGCGCCCCTGTCCCAAATGCGGCGGCAAGCTCGAGCTTGAGGGAACGACCGATGAAGAACGGGCTACGCTGGCCGCAGCAAGGCTCGCCCTCGTCGTGATCCTCGCTGCGGCTGCCATTCTGATTGCGGCATTCAGGAGGTGAACCGCCCCTTGAACCGGCCCGGCTGCCTTGCCGGCCGGCTGGCGTTGCCCGGCGGAACATCATGTCTCCACCCCGAGTGCGCGCGAAGAAAATGCTTTACAGAATCTCCGCGAGGGCACACCATATCTTGTATGGGAACGCTGAAGATCAGCCGATCCTTGATAGGCGGCCATCGTTTTGTGGCAAGCGGGCCGTCCGGGGCTACAATATAGGGGCCGGGTATGGCGATCGCTGAAGATTTCCTTCTGAGTGACGAGGTTCATCCGATCGATATCGTCGAGACGCTTGCCGAACATCACGAATGGGAATTCGACCGTATCGCCGACGACCAGATCGCCATGGCCGTCGAGGGACAGTGGCGCAACTATGCCATCACCCTGGCGTGGTCCGGACGCGA
>JASBUM010000543.1 GCA_030147905.1 Acidimangrovimonas sp. | reverse complement strand
GCCGGGTTCGGTGACGCCGCACACGAAGTTCGAGGCCGAGGCCTATATCCTGACCAAGGAAGAGGGCGGGCGTCACACGCCGTTCTTCGCGAACTACCGTCCGCAGTTCTACTTCCGGACGACGGATGTGACCGGGACGGTTCAGCTTCCCGAGGGCACCGAGATGGTGATGCCGGGGGACAACCTGAAGTTCAACGTCGAGCTGATCGCGCCGATCGCGATGGAGGAGAAGCTGCGCTTCGCCATCCGCGAAGGCGGCCACACCGTCGGCGCCGGCGTCGTCTCCAAGATCATCGCGTAATCGCAAGGCCGGGGACAACAAACCCGGCCTTTGCCAGCCAAAAGCGGCCCCTTCGGGGGCCGTTCTTCATTCGTGATCACGGGCGGCGCGGCCGGAACGACAGGCGCAGCGCCGGACAGGGGACGCGCCAGGCGGGGTCAAGGTCGTCCAGCAGGTCCGGCGTCCGGCAGGCGACGAGATCCGCGGGCAGGTTTATGGTGATCGGCCGATTTCGAAGCCCCGGGGCGCACGGGTCTTCGTCGCCATGGCGCGCCGCGGTTGCCTGCGCCGTCCATCGCTGCTGCCGCACTGTGCTGCCGGTCTACTTCGCCTTTCCCGACCATGCGCAGATTGCCGGCCGTGAACCTCGGCGCCGCGAAATTTTGCTTTGGCCCGCGCGCGTTGCGGGCTAGCAATCTTGCATGGATGATGTGATTCTTTTCGCCCACGGCCTGTCGGGGCCGGTGAGGGGCAAGACGCTGCGCGACCGCGACGAGGTCATAGCGGCCTTGCGCGCGCCCGAACTTGCCTGGCTGCACCTGCGTGCCAATGACTCGCGAACCGCGGCCTGGGCCGGCGAACATCTCGCCTGGCTTGATCCGCTCGCGCTGGTCGCACTGCTCGCCGAGGAGACCCGTCCGCGCGCCACGCCGATCGACGCGGGCGTGCTGGTGATTCTGCGCGGGGTGAACCTGAACCCGGACTCCGACCCCGAGGACATGGTTTCGGTGCGGATGTATATCGACCCCGCGCGGATCGTCTCGATGTCGGTACGCGATCTGGTTTCGGTGTCGGACCTGCACGCGGTGGTCGCCGAGGGGCGTGGCCCCGACCGCGCGGGCAGCTTCCTGTGCGCTCTCGTCGACCGGCTGAACGACCGTATCAGTACCTTCCTGCACGAGCTGGACGAGGAATGCGACGACATCGAGGAGGTGCTGATCGACGGCCCCAGCCCCGAGTTGCGCGGGCGTATCGCGCAGGCGCGGCGGCGCGTCATCCTGTTCCGCCGCCACATCGGCCCGCAGCGCGACGCGCTGGGACAGCTGGCGCGAAACGAGGACGTGGGCTTTCTGGACAAGACCGACCGGAGGCGCCTTGCCGAAGCCTATGAGCGGCTGACGCGCGTCATCGAAGAGGCCGACGCGCTGCGCGACCGGCTGGGCGTCGTGCGCGACGAATTGCAGAACGCGCTTTCCGAGCGGCTGAACCGGAACCTCTACATGCTTTCGGTGATCTCGGTCGTGTTCCTGCCGCTCAGCTTCCTGACCGGGCTGCTGGGCACCAACGTCGGCGGAATCCCCGGCAACAACTGGCCGTTCGGCTTCTGGGTCGTCAGCGCCGGGCTGGTGACGCTGGCCGGCATCGAGCTTGCCATCCTGCGCCGTCTGCGATGGATTTGAACCAGCCGGGCCGGCGTCGGAGAGCGGGGGCGAAAAGCACACTTGATTTCGGCGCCGAGGTGCCTTAGCACCCCGCTCAGGCCTAGGGGTATAGCTCAGTTGGTAGAGCATCGGTCTCCAAAACCGAGGGTCGCGGGTTCGAGTCCTGCTGCCCCTGCCATTGAAATCA